>JALHSY010000256.1 GCA_022865455.1 Candidatus Bathyarchaeota archaeon | reverse complement strand
CTACTTTGGGTAAGAACGAGAAAGCAAAAATGACTGAAGACAATATCAAAAACATGAACGCTAACGGCTTGATTTTCCTGAACAGAGATTGTTCCAAACGTTTTCCCTCGTACATTGTACTTAAGATTGTGAACATTTCTAACACTGGGCACATTTTAAACTTTACCTTTTAAGAAACAATCCACCCCAATCCAAATCAAACATAGATACTTGTGCCCGACAGCATTTACAGAATGGCGGTTGAAAACCCCGAAATTGTGAAGGCAAATTGCATGAACACAGAAAAGCGACTTAAATGCGAAAGCGCAATAGTGTTGCCTAGCGTTTGAAGGGTTAAACATGATTGACGAGATTTTGAAACTGGTTAAGAGCCATGAGAAGTGGCGCGGAAAGCTATGTCTAAATCTTATTCCTTCGGAAAATGTCATGAGCCCGGCTGTTCGGCGACTCCTCTCTTCAGAGCTCGGAAACCGGTACACCGCAAGAGACCACTTCTACATGGGCACACGCTTCACCGACGAGATCGAACAGTATGGTGAGGAGCTTGCAAAGAAACTCTTCAAAGCACAGACCGCGGACCTGCGTCCACTTTCTGGGCATATCGCCGACCTCATAGTCTTGGCCAACTCCGCGAAACGAGGCGACACTCTCATGTGCCTCTCTCCTGAGAATGGCGGATACCCTGGAATGTGGAAGGAAGGCTTAGCGGGGCTTCTCGGACTCAAACCCGTGCCTTTTCCGTTCTCAAAAAAGGACAGGAACATAACCGTTCAGAAGGCGGAGGAAGCTATAAGACGCGTTAAGCCAAGAATCGTGGTTTTCGGCGGAAGCTTGATCACTTTTCCGCATCCTGTCAAGGAATTGGCCAAGCTTGCTTGTGATTATGGTGCGTTTGTGGGGTTTGACGGCTCGCATGTCATGGGGCTCATTGCTGGGGGACAGTTCCAGGACCCGCTGAGGGAAGGTGCGTATGCTTTATTCGGCTCAACCCACAAATCGTTCTTCGGCCCGCAAGGAGGCATAATTCTGGCAGACAAAGAACATGGAGAACTGTTGCAGTCGAAAATCTACCCGGCTTTCGTTGACAACGCACACTGGAACCGCATAGCCGCATTGACTTTGGCTTTGGCTGAAATGAAAAGTTTCGGCAAGTCCTACGCGAAACAGATTATCCGCAACTCGCAAACCTTGGCAAAAGCCATGCATGATTATGGCTTTCCTGTCGAATGCGAACACCTCGGCTTCACGAAGTCTCACCAAGTTATAGTGAACTACGGAGACTACGAAAAAGGCAGAAACGTGGCGGAGAAACTTCAACGGGCAAACATCATCACCGACTGCGTCATCAGATTCGGCACCTGCGAAGTAACTAGGCGAGGAATGAAAGAAAAGGAGATGCTTAGAGTAGCTGAACTGCTCAAAAGAACCGCGATTGACGAGGAGCAACCAAACAAAATAAGGAAAGAAGTTGCCAAACTGATGGCTGACTTCCAGAAAACTGAATACTGTTTCAAAAGCTGAGAAACACTCTTATTGAACCATCAGACTCTTCAGAAGCACGGCCCAGCTCGGAAGGCGAAGACCTCTTGGACACTTCGATTTCGCCTACACTCATCAAAACAATGGAAAAACAGAAATACCATTTTGTCGGCAGAGCGCGCGCGCTGCCCAACAGTCTTCAGAATAACATCAGTACGAGGGCTAAACATGGGTGGCTTGAAAGGTTACGGTGAACTCGTTGAAAAGGCCAAGCCAGCGTATGTTGAAGCTAAAGCTTACACGCACGTCGGATTTTCTAGGCGCCGTCTTGACTTCGAGAACATGTCCATCCACAGGGAGATAAGAGAGTTTGCGGCACAGCTGGCGGCTGAAACAACCTACGATACAATTGATGAATCAGAAGAAAGTCGAGTTGTGTTATTGAGCAGACCTGGCAAGCCGAAAAGATTTGGAGGGGGCTAAAATCCCTTGCAAACGATTCACCCTTCATCATCATCCTTTGACACAGTCTCTTCGGTTATTGAATTGAATGAAAGCAAAGCTTATATATTGGCTCATCCATTAGCCCGTATCTTATACCAAAAATTGAATCGAGGTGTTAACAACATGGTTAGCGATGGGAGAGGACGATTGTTCAGAAGGAAAGACGGTAAATTCCTGATCTACTTGCCTAAAGACTTTGCCGAAGACAGCATGTTTCCGTTCAGAGGCGCAGACTCCATATTCGTGAAAGTGAGCTTCAAGATTGGAGACACCAGCAAACTGCTCATAGAGAAGTGGAAGGAACCGCCACCGCCAGCCGAATAGTGAACAATCGACCGAAAAAGAAAGACAAAAACAACCCACTACCTCTTTTTTGACAGATGACAAACTACTTATTTGACTCCGTTTTCTAGACTCACGTAGGTGTCAGATTCCATGACGCTATTGAAGGCTGTTTTGAAAGAAATAGAAAAGGAGCTACAGGAAAAGGAAAAGGTGCGGGAAAACGCTCAGAAAGACATGCGGAAAGCAACAAGCTTGTCCAAACAAGCAATCCTTCTGATTCACCAGAACAGACTGAAAGAGGCCAGAAAGCTCGCTGAAAGAGCGAAACAAATCATTTCAAAACTCAATGACCTCTCAGCCACGCATCCAAGCACCATCTATGGCGGCATGTTCAGCGCTGCACTCCAAGAATATGCTGAAGCAAACATATTCCTCACGCGGGTTAGCGAATCAAGATTTATCACGCCTAGCGAGATTAACGTACCGTCCGTTGACTACGTGCTTGGGTTGGCAGATGTCATTGGAGAACTCAGGCGCAGGGCTTTGGATGCCTTGCGAGAAGGCAACGTGAGCAAAGGCGAAGAGTGTTTACAGCTAATGGATGAAATTTACATTGAACTCATGGCGATGGATGAATCTTACATGCTTGTCGTAGGCCTCAGAAGAAAATGTGATGTTGCACGAAAAATCATCGAGGTCACACGCGGCGACGTTACGCAAGAGATGCGGAGAAGCCAGCTTGAGAACTATTTGAAAAGATTCGAGAAACAAGCCAAGAGAAGAAGGTAGCGCCAACTCAATCGAGAAGAACAGCATGAGCGAGAGCCGCATAAAGCGG
>JALHSY010000255.1 GCA_022865455.1 Candidatus Bathyarchaeota archaeon | reverse complement strand
GTTGACGCAGATCTCTTGATTGACCGATGCCTTGACGGCTCCAGTCTTTATCTTTTTGGCGGCCATTGGAATGGACGCTTTGGAAGCGGTGGCATAAGCTTGAGTGATACTTTCAAAAATATTCTTCGGTCCGTGAGCAGTGCCGCAAACGTACATTCCTTCAGATGCGAACTCGACAGGTCTTAGTTTCGGATGAGCCTCGAAGAAGAAGCCATCAGCGCCTAGAGGAACCTTGAGTACAGATGAGAGTCTCCTTCCCTCTTCATGCTGGACCAAGGGAGTAGACAAGACGACGAGATCGCTTTCCAGTTCGATTTCGGCTCCCAAGTAGACGTCATAGACTGTCACAGTCGAGCTTCCGTCTGCTTTGAAGGCAACTTTGGGAGGTCTCTTCGGATCATAGCGGATGAAGTTGACGCAGTTCGCCATTGTTTCCTTGTAGAGACGCTCGTCTTCGCCGGGTGTTTGAATGTCGCGGAAAAGTATGGTCACGTCAATATTTGGATCCAGTTTCTTGAGCTGCAAAGCGTTACTGAGGGCTACATGGCAGCATATCCTTCCGCAATACGTTCTGCCCGTTTTCTCTCTTGCTCCCACACATTGGACCATGACAACCTTAGGCTTCTTCAGTTCTCCCTTTCGGAGAAGCTGTTCGAGTTCGAGCTGCGTGACGACGTTTGGGCTTTCGTTGTATCCGTACATTCCTGTGGGTTTGAACTCCTCGGCTCCGGTGGCCACGATTATTGTGCCCACCTTGATTCGCTCAGATTGATTCGAGTTCTTCGTTTGCAGGGTCACGTTAAAGTCGCCAATGAAACCGCTCACTTCATGAACAAGTGTCGACACATGCAGGTGTATTTTGCTGTTGGCCTTCACAGCTATTATGGCTTCTCGGAGAATTTCTGAGGCTTCGCGCTCTGTCGGTTGCAGCCTGTACAGGTGGTTCAGCATTCCGCCGAATTCCGCTTCTTTGTCGACCAGATGAACTTCGAAGCCTTGCCCTGCAAGAGACATGGCCGCAGTGATTCCGGATATTCCGCCGCCTATCACTAGAGCTGAAGGGCATATGTCGAGTTCCATTTCTTTCTGTGGTTCAAGATAACTCGCTTTCGCCACGGCCATTCTAACGAGGTCTTTGGCCTTCTCTGTAGCTTCAGCTGGAAGATGCATGTGAACCCAGGAGCAATGCTCACGGATGTTGGCCATCTCAAAAAGATACTTATTCAATCCAGCTTCTTCGCATGTCTTCTGAAACAGAGATTCATGTGTTGCAGGCGTGCAAGATGCGACAATAACGCGGTTCAGCTTGAACTTCTCTATCTGTTTCTTGATGGAGTCCAAGCCAGCCGATGAGCAAGTGTAAAGGCCTTCTTCAGCAAATACCACGTCGGGTAGGGTCTTGGCATATTCAGCAACCGCTGAGACGTCAACTACTCCTCCGATGTTGAAGCCGCAACGGCATATGAAGACCCCGATCCTTGGTTCTTCCTTGTTGGCTTCCATTTCGGTCACCTCATCTCGCGCGTGGAGTCGTGGCCACTTCTGCAGCTTTGTTTGCAGCGGCACTGGCCTGCGTAACTGATTCAGAAATGTCTTTAGGTGATTGGCAACATCCACAAACGAATATTCCATCTACATTTGTTTCGACGGGCATAAGCAGTGGGTCCTTCGTTTTCAAGAACCCATCCGTGTCTAGCTCTATGCCAAGGGTTTTTGCCAAGACCCTGTTGTCTTCTCTCGGAACCAACGCTGGACAGAGCACAACTAGATCTGCCCACAACTCTTCGATTTTACCTTCTGCAACGTTTTCGTATCTGACCAGAAGGTTCTGCGTCACCGGGTCTTCCATGACTACCGCTACACGTCCGTTCACGTAATCGACGCCCCACTCTTCTTTTGCTCGGGTAACGAATTCTTGAAAACGTTTTCCAAACACTCTCAGGTCCATGTACAGGATATGAACCGCGCATTCAGGGTTGTGCTCCCGGACCAGAATCGCCTCCTTTGTTGCGTACATGCAGCAAACACTTGAGCAATATGGAAACCCCTCTCGTTCACTTCTAGATCCAACACATTGCATGAAAACTATTGTGCGAGGTTTCTTGTTATCTGAGGGCCTCATGAGTTCTCCGTGGGTTGGTCCTGAAGCATTGATGAGTCTTTCAAACTCCAATGAAAGGAGAACGTTCTCGTGTCGTCCGTAGCCGTACTCGCTGATCGATGCTGGATTCCAGCTTTCTAGGCCTGTGGCCAATACCAGACTTGAGACATTAAGAGTAATCTCTTCAGCCTTCTGATCAAAGTTGACTGCATGAGCTTGACAGAGTTTCTCACAGATCTTGCATACTCCCTTCTGAAAGAAGAGGCAGTTATCCTTGTCTATCACGGCAACACGGGGCACCGCTTGTGGAAAAGCCATGAAGATAGCTTTCCGCTTTCCCATACCCATGTCGAATTCGCTTATCACTCTGACGGGGCACTTTTGCGTGCATTCCCCGCAACCGGTGCATTTGTCGACATCAATGAATCTGGGTTTTCTCACGACCTTGACCACGAAGTTGCCCGCAGAACCCGTAACTTCCCTAACTTCAGAATATGCGAGCAGCTCTATATCTGGATGACGTAAGCATTCAATCATCTTTGGTGCGAGTATGCATATGGAGCAGTCCATTGTGGGAAATGTCTTGTCAAGCTGGGCCATCCTACCACCGATGCTTGGAGACTTTTCAACAAGGTGCACTTTGACCCCTCGATTGGCAAGATCCAAAGCAGCCTGTATTCCGGCTATGCCTCCACCAATCACAAGAACTGCATTGCTTTCCATGTTAATTCCTTAGCCATCTCATAACAAGTACTATGGACAACATCGACTTTGCAGCTTATTAAAGAGTATCTTGGAAAAATGGGCGAATTGGTGATTGGTTCAGACCTGAACTGGTCTGCATATACGGATTGATAGACAAAATGCACGAGTATTCACACTGGTGAACATACCGAGAGGGCCAGCGAGGCTAGGACTGCTTGTTCACTAGATCTCTAACGTCTTCCCATTCGAACATCTCGAAGCAGATCAGGGTTTCAGTCTTGCGGACGAACGGAGATTTCCTTATCTCCATTAGCCTAGCATCTATGTCTTCCATTGCTCCATACAGTATCATGACGAAGTCGAAAGGTCCGTGAACAAAATCCATCCTCTGCACTTTGGAGTCTACGAGCAATCCCTTAGACAGGATTAGATCGCAGAATTCTTTCTCCTTTCCTGGGTGAAGCTCCACGAGCACGTAAGCGCGTGTTCTATCGGCTTTGGAGTCCATAAGTGCTTCTGCGTTGATTGCCTTATTATTGTTTTTCATAGGACAGCTTGTGCATGCGCGTGTTCTGGCCCCTATCATATAGCACATATGGAAATGAACCCCGCGGTCCGCATCTCTTCGCATGCTCTAGATTTGTGGGGATCTGTTTGAGTGGACACGCTCCGTGGATATGATTGAAGCTGAGTTGCGAGGGAGAACTGTCTTCTGGGAAACCGAATCCATTGCCACGAGGCCACACGGGTCCAAGTCAATGTGTGCATGGAACAATGCAGGGATTTGTCCTCTATTCCCTATTAGATCAAAGCGCGCGCTCGGCTTGTTGGTTTTTTCATCAAGAGGAGTGTTTGCGCTTTGTTAGGACCATGAGTGCTGGGATTATGAGTAGCAGGAGTACTCCCAGGATTAATGATGATAATTCTGGAATAGTGCAGTAGTCGAAGCATAGCGTTGCAGGTAGGGTAACGGGGTTGTTTGCATTGTCGAATGCGGTGACCCTGTATTGGACGAATGTGCCGGAACTGAACCCGGGTATCGTGCCGTTGTAGGTGTCTAGCGCCATTTTGTCCATTGGGCTGTCTGTCCAGCCAGACCATGTGGCGTTGTCGAGGCTTGTTCGGTATGACAATGTCACGTTTTTCACGCCTGTTTCGCTGTCCGTTGCTGTGACTTGGATGTTGACGCTTTGGCCGGGTGGCATTTGTTGTCCGGGCGGGTTTTGCTGCAGGTTGTTTATTGATGGAGGAGAAGTGTCAAGCTCATAATTCGCGATGACGTTGTAAGTTTCGTTCATGGTAATCCATATGGTCGAATCTGGTGGGACGTCTGATCTGTCTACTGTCCAGTGGTGGAGGCTGTAGCCGCCGATTACTAATTGGGCTGTGACATTGACGACAGTTCCGTTGTCGTACCACGGCCCGGGCGGCGTTGTGAAAGGTTGGGGGATTCAAGCTAACTGGGTCTGTGGAGACCGTCAGTTCATAGCGCACGCGCAATTTTTATAGACGTAAGAACAGAGTCTAACGTGTTAAGGAGGATGGATTGTGCCCAAAGGCAAGAAAGAGAGAGCTGTAGATCATAAACACCACATGAAATTGCAGAGAGATAAAGAACTGAAAAGGAAAGAGAGACAGAACGTTGAACTCCCTGCAGAATATGATAAACATAAGAAATAGCGCGCTAAGTCATTTGTTACAAGCGATGTTCTTCTCAACATACCTTTAGGTAGCCTCCACTTTTGTTTTGTTGCAAAAGCGTAGTCAAGAAAATTCGTGCGAAGTCTGGAGCGCGCATGCGTGTTCCTAAATTGGTCTAAAATGGTTTTTATTCTTCTTTTGCCTGTTCACGCCCGATACGGGCTCGTTTTGTAGTCAAGTCTTGGTCGTGCTGAGGATGGAAAATCATGGATTCGGGCATCAAGCCGATCTGATCATCGCGGAGTCTTACACCGCGACCTTCGGCTTAACCCTCCACAGTTCGAGAAAGGCGGACACTGCAAGAAGACCGAAAGCCGACGCGAGGCCTAAAATTGCCCCCAAATCACAAAAGACGAATTAAGACCATTTTTAACCATTTTCGGAACAGGCATGCGCGCGGGGAAACCAGACAACATCCTCCGAATAGCACTGTGCGAAATTGCTTAACGTGAGGAACTTCATAAGTATCAGCCGAGTGTGAGAGAAAGAGAGGATGCCAATGAGAGTCTCTGCTATCCTCGAGAATCTGTTTCAAGAGCTCAATTAAGCCTTTTAGCATGCGTTCGTATATGAGAAGGTTCTTCTTTGGCAGGTGCATAGTGAAATCAGAAGGATGAGATACGTGAGCTTGGTTTACTATTGTGAAACATGCAACCGCAGGGATTTCGTGGCTAAGACATTGGAGATATTCAAGGAGCAGTTGGAGAATGCAAAGAGAATTTTCGTTAAGCCTAACATAGTGTCGTCTGAACCTTACCCCACAACTACACATCCTGAAGTACTTGATTCTCTCTTGAGCTGGCTTTCGAGTCGCGAGATAGTTGTGGGTGATGGACCTGCGGTGGATGCAGGAAGATCAGATAAAGTCTTGCGGAATACGCCGTTGAGAAAAATTTGCGAGAATCACAACGTTAGCTTAGTGAATTTGTACTCGGGGTTAATGAAACGTGTAAAGAGCAAGAGAGGCTACAGAATCAAAGTATCAGCGATTCCTTTGTCGTGTGATTTTGTCATCTCCGTTCCTGTTTTGAAAGTTCATAACACATGCGGTCTGAGTGGTGCATTGAAGAATCAGTTTGGTTATTTGAGTAGATTAGACAGGGTTCTGATGCACGCGGGACTGAAGAATATCCAGAAGGGCATTGCAGAGGTGAATGCCGCGGTTCCTACGAATCTGTTCATTGTAGATGCAGTACAAACTATGGTTAAAGCTCAAGAGTGTAGGCATGGAGGGTGCCCCGCAGAATTGGGAGTAATGATTGCTGGAGCTGACCCTGTAAGTTTGGATTGTTTTGGCTTAGGTTTACTGCAGAAAGTGGAGCCTGAACTCGTAGCAAAGAAGTCAAACATGAAATACATCGATTATGCATCAGATTATGGCGTGGGCAACACAAAGTATGAAATACACAAGATCTAGCAAGCATTCACTACAGCTGATTTAGCCCGCGTGTGTTCAGGTGCGCCTCGCGGGGAGAATGGACACAGGCATGTCTCCACAGCATCTAGCGCGCGCTCATGCTCTGGGTTGGGTTGGTTGGATAAAACTTTACCC
>JALHSY010000254.1 GCA_022865455.1 Candidatus Bathyarchaeota archaeon | reverse complement strand
CCACGACGATATGTGCTTCGAGTTCGGAACTCCACATGCTCTTGCTTGCTAGGAGACAGTTTGCCAGCTTCAGCTGTGCGACGTTCTTCGCGTACAGGTCTGCTTTCCTGTGGAAGCCCACTAGACAGTGAATGACGTTGATTTGTCCGCCAGTTCGGTAGCCGTCGCCTGATTCACCTATCTTTAAACCGTATTGCGTGACTGCGTTTGGCGTGTCGTTTGTTGTTCTGCCGTCTATCCAACAGTTGAATATGAAGCTGTCTTCACAGCCTGTGAAGTCTATGTTTGCGTTTGTGGCGCCCCAGATTTTGCAGTTGCGGATCTGGTGGACCGGCACTTGGCTTGGCGTGCGGAGGGCGTCTATGCATTTTTGTGCAAATTCGTTGCCGTTTATGAAGAGGCCGTCTAGGTGCGCATATCTTACGTTTCGTATGTCAAGAACTGCTGCCATAGATTGAGTGGCAATTATTTCTGCGCCGTTGCTTATGATGTAGAAGTCTTCTTTCGGAGGGACTATGGGTTCTGAAAGGTTGAATTGTTGCTTCTTCAGGTACAAGCATGATATGCCATCGTCGAGTGCTTCTTGAATCGTCTCATATTTTTCGCCTGCCCCGATTACAACTTCTGCCGTTAGAGATTCGTTCGCATGTGGCTCGCCGTACTGTTCGTTACCTTTCTGTATCCAAGTGTCAAAGTCTTCGAAGAATGGGAATGAGGATGAATTACTGTCGCCGCTGTGATTCGTTGCTGGAGCAGAGCACCTGATGAGTAACAGTAGGACTGCTATGAATATTGAAGCAAGCATCGTGGCACGTTGAATGCGAAGAGGCTGCATGACGTATTCCGGAGGACGTATCTGGCGACAAATCTGGTAAGACTTTGTACGTAGCCGTAAAGCACTCACACAAGCAGTGCATTGGCAAAATCTTAATGTAGCCTTTACCCTGTTCTCTGTTTGGTGATTCATGTGTCTGTGACGTTGCGTGACGCGCAGCACCTTTGCTGGAAGAACTTCAGAAAAATCAATGACAAGCTTGACCCTGAGAGGGGAAAAGGCTGGACGCCTTTTGTCATGGTTGCCGATTTGCTTGAAGAAGCCGGCGAAGTGGCCTCTGCAGTGAAAGGGCTGGAAGGGTTCAAGCCGCCTGAGAAGCCTAAGACGAAGGAAATGCTGGCCACGGAGCTTTCAGATTTGCTTTACATGATTTTCGTGTTGGCGGAGCACTATGGCATTGAGTTGGAAGAGTCGTTTCTCCAAACGGTAAATGATTACATGCTTAGGTTCATTAAATAGTACTGTCTCTCAGCGTCTTGTACCTGAAATTGAGAAGAGCGCCGGATATTTCATTCCGAACTTCCCTATCGAAGATCCTAACGTTTTCTCCACATCAGCATCAAACCATACTTGCGCAAAACTCAAGTCTTGTCTTGCCAAATCTGGTGAAAACCAAATGCTAGTTCTCACCTTGTTAACAGTAACGTTCTTGAGCTCGACAACCTTCATAGCCTCGGCAATCTCCTCTGGTTCAAATATCGAGTCTCCACTTTCCTTGTGAAGCCTTATGTATGCTTCTTCAGCCTTGTTCTCCGCCTTGGTACTTAACTCCGTGATGCAGACCCTTCCACGTTTCTTGACGATTCGAGCCATCTCTTTGGCAATTTTGCTGATGTCTTGGGGGCGCTTCAGCTCCTCAAGAAGGCGATAAGACACGACAATGTCAGCAGCTTCATCAGGTATCACAGTTCTGAGATCGGCTGAGTCTGCTTGAGAAAAAGCTACCCTTTCCTTGACGTGGTACTTGTCAAGCCGTCTTGTGAATTCGTCCAAATATTCGGTGGAGATGTCGACAGCCAGCACTTTTCCGCCTTTTCCCACAGTTTTTGCCACTGCAGCCGTAAACCCGCCCTGTCCACAGCCAACATCAACAACGACCATTCCTTTCTGCACGCCGATCCTACGTGCAATTTCAAGCTTGAGTCTGAAGATGGCGTTCTCAAGCGTTTCAGCATCCGTTATGTTCCAAGTCAAATGACTCCCACATTCAACACAATACTTCAAGAAAGAGTTAAGAAATTTGTGACCCAGTGAGCCTTTCGCAGGATGTACTACTTCGGCTTAACGCCGCAGACCTTAACGCTGGCAACTGAGTTCGCAATCTCTTCTGCAATGAACGTCTTTGAACTTCCCACGCCTTCCGCAGCTGCCTCAGCAATAATGGTTTCAGCGGGAAAATGTGCTTCTTCGATTATGCTCACTTCTTGGAAACCCGCATCCTTCAGCAATGCCAAATACTCATTCTTCATTGTTGCTCCCGAAACACAGCCAACGTACGCTCTTTTGCTCTTCTTTATGGTTTCAGGCAGTTTCTTCAGCAAGACGATGTCTGAAATCATCAATCTGCCACCTGGCTTTAGCACTCTGAAGGCTTCTTCGAAGACTCTCTTCTTATTCGGTGCGAGGTTGATAACGCAGTTAGAGATCAACAAGTCAACTGTTTTGTCAGCAACGGGCAGATTCTCAATTTCCCCAAGTCTAAACTCCACATTCCTGTAACCGCCTTTTCTAGCATTTCTCCTTGCCCTGTCGATCATCTCAGGAGTCATGTCAACACCGATGACTTTCCCTTTTTCTCCGACCTTCTTGGCAGCAAGAAAACAGTCAAGTCCGCCGCCTGAGCCGAGGTCAAGAACTGTTTCTCCTTTTTTTATGGAGGCAAGAGCAACTGGATTTCCGCACCCGAGGCTCAGGTTGGCGCCTTCAGGAACGGACTTCAGTTCTTCCTCGGTATAGTCTAATTCCTTACCGCTCCCTGAATCGCAGCATGAACACCCGTTTTTAGCTATTTTCCCGTAGCTTTCTCTCACAATCTTCTTTACTTTTTCTTCCTTCAACAACTAACACCTCCTCACTTGAAGATATCCTTGAACATGGGGCCAAGCACGTCTTTCACTGAGGCTTCAAGCTTCTGCGCCTTCACCAGCATGATGCAGCAAACTTTCCCGTTTTCTTCACAGGCTATGAGGGCCAACTTGTCGTCTGGTTTCAAGTCTGCTTTTTCTCTCACGTCTTTTGGCAGAACGATCTGCCCCTTAGAGTCTAGCGTCACTACGGCATCAACCTTGCAGCATCCCTGATCGTTGTTCATGTCTTCTCCCGACAGAGACGGTGTCATTCGGAATATTTAACTTTATCTGAATAATATTACTTTTCCGATTATTCTCATACAAAGTCTGGAGCCAAAATGAAGGTTACAGAGATCCTATCATTATCCCGTAGAGCAATCCGAAAACTACACTGCACACCCATGCGATGAGAGCATATGTCAACACAACTTTCCAGCGCACAATCCGCGAAACAGCCACCATGTTCGGAATGTCATAGGGCTGGCCCTAAGCCACGAAAGCAATGCCGCCTTTGGCATGCCTAGCTGTAACAGGCTTCTGCCTAAGGCTATCTCCACGAGAGTTGGGGTATAGAGTGGCTCACTTACGACTGAAGCAAAAAGCACGCCTGTTATTCCTGCCAAATAACCCGTCACAAGCTCTTGAGGGAGATAAGCCTCAACATAACTCACTATAACAAGCCCAACGATGAAATACGGCAGTATCTGTTTTAGCCAGAACCCCTGAAAACTTCAGAGCAGAAATCAACCTTTCATCAAGCGGATGCTTTACCAGATCGATTGTCTGCTGCTGGCCGCGTGAAGTCTGGTTGATCTGATGCTCTTTTTCAACGGCCTTGCCCCATGGAGTTCTCGAGATTATGACACCAGCAAGTACTGCTTGACCGTGGTGCCCGCAATAGTTTTCAATGAGGGAGAGATAAAGATAATGGTGTCTGCCCGAGCGAAGAAACGCTTAGGAGCGCTCTGAGAGAAGCGGGACTGTAACCTGCTCAGTTCACGAAGTCAGGACATAGTCAGTGCAGCAAGTCATGAGAAGATTGGATCATGAAAACGGTTAATCTGATTGTTCGCCAAACCGAAATAAGCAAAGCATTCCCCAGCGGCTTGCATCTTGAAGTGGACGACTGTGCGTCTATTCTCGACGTGATCCGAGTTGCCGATGTGAAAATAAAGGAGAGATGCGGGAAATTTCCAGTGAGAGAATTCACCAGCTTGTTTCAGATGGTGTATCATCTTCATGAAGAGAGATTCTACAGGCAAGTTGCGGTTCAGGCGCATGCAAGGCAGAACCAATTTCTCAACATAAGAGAAAACCCGAGAATGTCTCTGCCAGACGAAGCAACTATCATTTTGATTCCCGAGGGCGGATGTTCCTCTGATTGGGAGGAACCAGTCAAATGAGGACGGCAAAGAAGCGAAGGCGATAGCTACGT
>JALHSY010000253.1 GCA_022865455.1 Candidatus Bathyarchaeota archaeon | reverse complement strand
CTGAAGATGAACCGCTCCGACGCAGTCTGATACATGGTTGCTTTCTACTGTGCAGTTCGCCGAGTTCTCCACGCGGATACCGTACATCGTGGGCTGCGCCATCACCCCGTCAATAGTATTTCCCTTAACCATTGAACCCCAAGAGTAGTTGAGCCTAATGTTGTGGCAGTCCTTGAACAGGTGATTGTCTTCTATTGTGCAGTAGTCAGCCATGTACACGTATATTCCATGTCTAGTCCAGCCATAACCGCTGTTCTGCAGTTTAAATCCGCGTATTACGACTCCGTTTGCAGTGACCTCTACGACCGTTCCGTTGTTAGAACCATCGATGATCGATGAGAAGCCACTGGCGCCAACTAATGAGACTGTCTTGTTCACAACTACATTTTCATAGAAGATGCCGACTGGAACGTAAATAGTCGAGCCGTTCTCAGCTTCGTTTATTGCCTGCTGCACCGATGAGAACAAGGCTTCAAACCGTTCCCCACTAACTTTTGCAAAAACGAAGATCTTGCTGTCTGAGAAACGCGAAGTCGCAAAGCTACTCATGCAAAGACTGTTTGAAACAACGACAATTAGTAACGCAAGAATCTGAGAGCAATGGATTATTCTCAAGGAAACCCTCAAAGTTGACTTCTCTCCCCAGAGGCTTCTCTCATATTCTAGGTGATAGTCGTAGGTAAAAAGGTTCTTGAAACCACAGCAGACGAAGCCTGTGCCTAAGGCTCTGCTGATGCTGGGCTCTCCTGAATCTTCTTTAGCTGCCTCTGATACATTCCGACAATCTCTTTTGACGTCGTTGCATCTTCAGGCGCCTTGTCCAACCTGTATTTCCCAGTGAAACGGGGGAACCTTATCGCCAATCCGTTTCCTCTGCGAATGGCGTTTGTGGCGCACGTGTGAATTGGGCTGAGCGTCACCTCTGCTCCTAGGACCTCCAGCACGACGTTCGGCTCAAACCATACCTCAGCCTCAATGAGCGACTGTACACGCGCGTGTTTACGACCTACAACATGACTCTTTAGCATCTTGGGAAGTTTCTCAAGGTCTTCGTCTGTGAAGCCTGTTCCGCATTTCGTGACTGTTTCAAAAGTGTCGGTCTCAGGGTTGTATGTCGCGAGAAGCACGGCACCGTAGGTTCCGGCGCGCTTTCCTCTGCCATGAAACGCTCCCACTATGACGAGGTCAACAGTGTCGGTCATCTCGCTCTTGTAATCCCTCTTGTATTTTATCCAGAGCCAGCCACGGGCTCCTGCTTGGTATACTGAGTCTCTGGCTATTGACTTGCAAACCAAACCTTCGCAGCCGTCTTCAATGGCTTTCAAGAAGAATTTCTCAAGCTCGTCGACATTTCCAGTGATGATCGAGGTAGCTATCTTAACTCGGTCAGTTTTTTCTACGACCTTCTCCAGCATTTTTCGTCTCACAAAGTACGGCTTCAAAGTCAAATCATGCCCGTCGGCGTAAAGCACATCGAACATGAAAAGAGAAACAGGGTAATCTTCAATCGCCTGCTTGATCTCATACTTACGCCTTCGATGCATAAGCTCTTGAAAAGGACGCATTTCACCAGTGGCAGGATTAACAGCAACGCATTCACCTTCGAGAATAGCGTTTCTTGCCTTAACACATTTTTTGAAAAGCTCAACCGCGTCTGGATACTGGTTCGAAATGGTCTCTAGACGCCTAGAAAAGAGCGTTACCTCGTCGCCTTTCTTATGAGCTTGAATACGTTCACCGTCATACTTGTATTCGGCTGCGCATTTGCCGCCCAGCTTCTCCAAGATTTCTTCTGGCGACGAAAGCCTTTCTGCGAGCATAGGTCTTATCGGTTCACCGACCAAGACCTCAAACTTCTCCACTCCTTCCAGCCCCTTTTCAACCACAACTTTCGCAACTCTTCCGAGGTCTGAGGAAACATTGTACGCACGCTCTACGAGTTCTCGAGCTTCTTTTCCGCCACCGTAGGCTATGGCTAAAGCATCCAGAACCGTCATGTCAGCAATGCCGAGACGGAGATTGCCTGTGACTGTTCTCATGACGTATCTGGCTTCTTTCGGAGAAGCAGCCGACAAGAGGCCAGCCAAAAGCGCAAGTTTCAAGTCAACGGCACCTGACCCTGAGGTTTGAGCCATCTTATCGAAGGTTTCATACACTTTCTCAACAGTCAATGGCTGGTGAGCGAACGTCAATTGCCTTTTTGATGCTATGAATTTCTGTGCTGTTATGCCGAGGTCGCCGCTCTTTTTCAAATCCTCTTCAACTTCGCTTTCCCGTCTTCCAGAAGCTTTCACAAGCGCTTTTACTGCAAGCCTTTCAGCAACGCCTATCTCGATACTCACAAAATCAGGGTAGATTCTGCCCTGAGTCAGGTAAACAACCTTGTCGATGACTTCCTCAGGTGTATTTTTAAGAAGGTTCACGAGCAGGTCTGTCATTTCCAGCCTCTTGGTTGTGGCTTCAATCTTTTCGTAAGCCTCAGCGATGACAGCATACTGCAATGATTATGCCTCTGTCTGATAGGATGTCCGTGCCGAGATATTAAAATTTCATTGCACTGGACACAGGCTCCAGAAACCCAGTTTACACTGCAAAAGCCTTAAGTTCTTTCGTTCTCCATTTCTGTTCGGATGATGAAACCGAGAGTCAATAGAGCGAAAGCGGTGATGCGACTCGACGGGCGAACTGACATTTCCTTCTACAGAAAACTTATGAGCCTAGAACACGAATGAAAAAGGAACCACAGTCTAAGTCTACAGAGGCGGAACCTAGGCGGAAGAACAGTTGCCTAAACCTAAGATGTCAGAAGCATTAGACAGGCTTTCATCGAGAAAAGCCGTCAAGTATGGCGTTTACTTGACTGCCGTGATACTGTTCTTCGCGTTGATATTGCTGCCGCCCATTCTTGGGATAATAATCAAATGGAACTCGATACGGGAGGTTCTGAACCAACCGACTCTCATGTCACGTGCTCTAAGCGCCGTCGAAAACTCCTTCATAATAGCCTTGTTCGTGTCAGCATTGGACGTTGTAACAGGAGTTCCAATGGCTTGGTTGATAACGCGTGGTAAGTCAAAGTGGCTAAACGTCTTGGACACCGTGTCGGACATTCCGTTCATCGTGCCCACGGCTGCGCTGGGATACTCGCTTCTTCTTTTTTGGAGTGACCCGGGCGGCGTGTCTTCGCTTTTTGGCAACTCGCTGGTTTCGCAAGGTTGGCTTCTCGTCGTACTGCTCCACTTCACATTTTCCTACCCAGTCGTGGTGAGAGTGATAGTCGGAGCATTGCTTGATTACAAGAAGGAATACGAGAATGCGTCGAGAACCTTGGGAGCGCCACCGTTCACAGCATCGAGAACAGTGACATTTCCAATCATAAAACCCTCACTCATAGCAGCTTTCATACTCGCCTTTTCGCGGTCAATCTCAGAGACTGGAGCCACATTCATAGTTGCAGGCGCCTTCGAAAACGGGCCTGTTTTCATACAAAACATGAAAGACAATTACGTTGGGTCTACCTATGAGGGCTCGATTGTTTTCGCAAGTTTCATACTCATAGCAGTCGCACTCGCAATCTTTTTGACGATTAGGGCCCTCGGACCCAAGCTCAAGCTGCCCGTGAGAAAGATATGGCCGACATTTGAGCGGAAATTAAGCTATTCCAAAGCAGCGTCTTCAAGAGACAGCATTACCCTCCTAG
>JALHSY010000052.1 GCA_022865455.1 Candidatus Bathyarchaeota archaeon | reverse complement strand
TGCAGATTCACAATCCTCACAGCCGCCTGGCTACATAATCTATATCATCGCAATCGTAGCCATAATCATCGTGGTCACTGGTTCAGTTTTCATACTCAAGAGACGCCGCGCTAAACATCCTACTTGATTTGACTTACTTTCTTCATGAGATAATTAGTCTTTCACAAAAGCAATACTGAACAACGGTTCAAACGATAACTACAACCTTAAGAGAGCGCGCGCTACGCCCCCGACGGCATACCCATTAATGCAAGTATGAAGAGCACGACGATAATGACCTGTACGACTATTATAGTCCAGAAGAATATCCTTCCAACGTTAGTTAGAATTTTCGCCTTTTTCGATTGTTGTCTCCAATGATAAGCACATGAAAACACGATCGCGAGTGCCAAAATAACTGGGTCAATCCCAAAGATTCCAAAGCGACGGAAGGGTGCGAATAATAGCAAGAAAGGAGAACAAACAACCGCTAACACTATGGTGCAAGCGTATAAAACAAACCTAAACCTTTCAATAGAGCTCATTCTGTTTCTTTCTCCATCTATGACATTCTCTTCCGCTGAGTATAGCTGCCAGCAAAGTCGCCATCATGAATATCGATAGGATAATGATGGATGAAAACTCAGGAATTGTCCAACGTCTTGTTAGGTAAATGTACTGACATCCATACTCTCTGCTTGGTTCTATCTCCGTGCCTTCGTGCCACTCGTTGAACGAGGTTATTGCATAGCCATCAGGTTGAGATGCCTCTGCAATCAGCCAGAACGAATTGTAACAGGCTCCGTTTCGCCTATCGACGACATGCTCGAGTGCTTCAGCTTGGTTACTGCTTACAGCGGTGTTATTGAAACCCGGCACGACTGTCGCTATGAAAGTCTTGTTTTCTAGGTGCATTAGCATTGAGGCGTTATTGTAGATGTCTAGCACCTGCAGAGGATCCGGCGAGAAACCCGCAGGATAGTACAGATGTATCCCGTCGATGCAATCCTTGAAATACTCTACGAAATCGTCAATCTTGCCTTCATATCCTTGGAAATCCATGATAATGTAAGGGTTGAACCCTTCTCCTCTCAGCTGGTTGATTGTTGCGTTCCAGCCATTGTCAAAATAAGGATCAGGATTGACTGGTTTACCACTAGAGTTGCTAATGTAGAAGTAATCGACAGCTGCCCATTCGCTGTTCCATGTATCGTTGTTACGGTCGTCAAAAGATTCTGCTCTTATTGTGACGTTCGAACCTGCGTAGCTGGATACGTCAAAAGGAGGAAGGTCGATCCATCCTTGATTGAAATTCGCTACTTGCTTGTAAAGGGTTGTTGTGTCTGTTTGGTTGGATATGCTTATGTTGAAACCTACGTCCGACCATTCGCCAAAGTCATTCCTAATGTCCGATATTCCGATGTGTAGAGTATATGTTTGATTAGCTGGCAGAGGAATTGGATACGTGTTTTCAATGTATCCTATTCCATATTCATGAGGTTCTATCGCAAAAATTCCACATCTTGAGGGTCTTCGGATGTCTTCGGACAGCGTCCAGCAGCTTGCGCTGTTCACGCTTTGGTTCACGCCGTCGAAATACAGGTTCCATGAGTCCGGATTCAGCGCATCGCGCGCTCTCCTATACACATAGATCACAGGTCTACCGTCTATTTTGTAATAGGAACTGCTGTTTGCGTAGTTGTCCAGAATGTATTTGATGTCGTTTTCTGTTTGGCTAACGCTTGTCGTGTTTTCGTAATAGAACGCGAACTTGAAATTATTGAAATCACGTTCGCAAACATTTCTGATGTGTTTTGAGGCGTTGTCTGTGAAGTCGTTTATGCCCCACCAAGAAATTATGAAACAGCCAATTCCGGCTTCCTTGGCCATGCCTATATGCTCCTTAATCAAGGTTTCATTGTTAGAGTCATAAAAACCCAAGAGTGGGTGATCCGTTATCTTGCTGGTGTCATCCGGCGGCCAGTGCCTCCAATATCCAGACGCCTCCGGCGTTCCATACCACGGATAATAGAAAGCGAAGGTGCCAAGCCTGGCTCTTGGAGGCGTAAGAACGGCGATTATCACAATTGACGTTGTCTCCGTGTTTGCATCGCCTACAAGTGTGCCGTTTGCATAGTAATTCGTTATTATTCCGCCGTCCGACTCACGCTGTAGACTCCATATTCTTTTGACAAGTTCAAATTCGAAAGGCAACCTTTCCCCGAGAACTTTCGACGTGTAAAGAAGTAACGCAAGCTTATACGTTGCATAGAGCCCATCAGCCTTTGTTGCGCTGTCGCTTATGCCTATGCCATCCCATGTATCCGTTGCGCTGTTGAAATACGGATTTGCAGCTGTGTTGTTTCCTTGCCAAAAACACGAAAGAGCCATGTACAATAGCCTGTCGGTATACTCCTGCCAATTAGGCATAATAGTTCCGTTACAGACCTCCGTTTTGACAATGTAATCATCGCTATGTAACGTTAGAATGGTAGGTGCGCGGTTCGGAGTCGGTATAACATCGCCTATTACCGCTTCGTGTATGAAACTTATGGGAAATCCGTTACGATCTCGTGGCAAGTTGTAGAGTGTCGCATCCTCCTTCAGTTTAGCCTCAATCTCATCTGCAACTCGCCCAACATCTTCTGCACCAAAGTAGTAGTTTTCATTGGCCGTTTTCAACGCTTTCCAAGCCCAGAGATTATCTGAGACAAGCCAATAAGTGTTGGACGGGTTGTTTGGAGCGTCGCGACAAAGACCTAAACTTTCATTAAATTGGTAATAGGTGAGAAAGTCTACAGCCTTCTCAACTTGTAAACTGCACGAAGCTAGATCAGGCCCCGCGGGCGCGTAGTACGCAGATGTGAATGCTAACATGCCTGCTAATACGAGCAGCAAGATAACTCCGAGAGAGTTCTTCCCTTGCAAATCTAATCCTTCCCTCTGCAAGCCCCATTAAGCAGCAAGTGGCAGTTAATTCCTACCTTGTTGACTGATATGTCTACGGTCATTGACCCATAGCCTATTTTCGCGTGGATTGTTGTCAACAACTGTTGACTACTGGCGCGCGCGGGTCGGTGTCAGTTGATATGGCAAGAATTATCTACAAGTGGTTTACAGAAGGGTTTAAGGACTTGCAATGGTAGATCCTGCTGAACTATTCGAGGCTATCTCGCATCCCGAGCGAATCAAAATTTTGAAAATCCTCAGGAAGCAACCTTCCGGCTTCGCTTCCCTCAAGAGACAACTTGACATTGAAAGCAGCGGCAACCTTGACTTCCACCTCAAGAAACTCGGCCAACTTGTGACGGTTCGCGAGGATGGACTATACGGACTGACAGACGCTGGAAAGGAGGCTATCTTGTCTATTGAAGCGATAGAAATGTGGGCGGAAATGGAAAAGCGTAAGATCAAGATGCCCAGAATGCCAAAAGAAGCGTTTTTCCTTGGATTGCTGGAACTCTGCACTACAGCCTCAGTCTTCTGGTTCTTCCTGGCGATAGTGCAGGTGCCCCTTTCAATGGAAAATCTGTGGGGATATATATTTTTTGCAACCCTTTTGCTCATGGGTTTATGCTCCAGCCTTGGGATTTTCATTCATTGGAAATGGAGTTGGACGATGGTCCTGGCCAAGTCGGCCTTGGTCATGTCAATGAGCCTCTTCCTCCTAAATTACATATGGATACCAGGCGAAATTAGGCAACCAGGTTCCATGGCAATTTACTACTTAGTATTCGTTGCTGCTGAAACAGCCGCCGTAATCGTGGCATCACTGCATCCTCTGAAAGATTTCCTAGGAATAGGAAACGGGGTCAAACTATCACTTCGTGCTATCATGGGCAGCCTGCTGTGCATATCTAGCGGGATATTGCTGATTATTCTTGAAAGCGGGTTTCCTCTTGATACAATAACACCACAGTTACGCGATAATCCTAGCACAGTTTTCATATCCATATGCGACCCATCCATTTTGTGCGGTTTAGTAATCGTGCTTGGAGGTGTCCTAATTCTGCTAAGAAGTAACACTTTATGTGCCACGATGAGCATTATCTTCGGGCTTTTTCCACCTCGTCCATATGCTAATCATTTATACGATATTGTTGCAGCAGAAGCCCCATTACCTCATGCTCTAGCGCTCTTGGTCGCCGTCGTTGTTGGCTTTCTACCAATTGCCGGAGGGCTATTGGCCCTTACCAGTGCGCGAAAAATCCTGACGTGATACAGCAGTGGTCATTGGTGCAAGTTTAATACCTTTTTGAACACGCGCCCGCCTTCTGCAGTCATTCCAACTCACCCGGCAAGTTACGCTTGATCCCAACAGCAAATTCCTCTTGATCCTCTTCAGTCTTGCCCCAGATCTCCACGCCAAAGTCCGTGAAAGCCCACTTCTTGCCTCGCTTCTCAATTATCGTGCGGCCAAAGGCTTCTGAAATGTTTCTGTTAACCCTATTGACTATCCGCAGAACCCTGTGCTTCTCAAGCGCATGCCACGGCAACTTGCCAACCTGATTAAGCCTTACGCCGAAAAGCGTTAGATCCTGCTCGCACCAGCGGCATACTCGTAGTAAACGGTCCTCCCTGCCAATGCTAACGTCAAAGTCGGCCTCGTTACGCGAAACAGGACCGCAAATATTGCAGCGACACATGTCAGTCTGACCCTCCGAATCGGGTGCACGCGCTTGAAAACAGAAAAAAAAGGGGATTGTGCGGGAGAAGTCTCCAACGTTAGCCTTAATATTCCAAAACAATATTAACGATCAGTATTAACCCTAAACTGGGTGAAGAGACTCTTGCATGAAAAACTGCGAACACCAATGATAATTGTCAACTTCAAGACCTATCTGGAAGCAACAGGGCGAAAAGCAGTTGACCTAGCAAAGAAAGCCGAGAAAGTAAGTCATGA
>JALHSY010000051.1 GCA_022865455.1 Candidatus Bathyarchaeota archaeon | reverse complement strand
CTCAGCCTACGGTCACCAGACTCAGAAATAAACTTGAGAAGGAAGGATACCTTAAGGAGTACGCTGCGATACCTGACTTCCGTAAGCTCGGGTTTGAAATCATCGCTATTACTTTTACTACTTTCCTCCACGAACCCACACCGCAAGAACTTGGCGCATTAAGAAGGGTTGCAAGGGAATTAGAGAAGGACAATCCCCATGCAATTCTGATGGCTTGGAATGGAATGGGCTTGGGGTTCAACAGGGTTTTCATTTCATTTCATGAAAACTATTCCTCATACTTGAAAACCATAAGCTTGATAAAGCAAGTTCCAAACGTCGACACATCGCACGTAGAAAGTTTCGTCGTGAGTTTAGCGGACGAAAAGCACTATCAGCCTTTGACCTTCTCCGTCATAGCCAAATATCTGCAAACAAGAAATGGGAAAAGGGAATAGCGCGCGCTAATTGAAGCTGGATTTGAATACGTCACAGAAATAGACGGAACAAAACTTTTCCGCAAACGCAAATAGCCTCACTTTACTTTTCGAAGAGATATTTGTCTATATACTGCTGGAAAGAAATTGAACTCTTCTTGAGGTGTTCAAGAAGGTCGTTTATTCCCTCGAAGGGCGGATAGTAAGCATAGAAGTTCTCGAGGTCATGAGCCATGCTACCCTTTTTCATGGCTTCGTTAAGATGGTTAAGTTCCCAATAGTAATACCCAAGCGAAAGTACAAATTGAAAATCCTTGAAAGAGTCAAGTTGGTTACCGAACATATCCCAAGTTCTTGTCATGAGCAATGTGAAACATTCTTCGCCTTTCTTAATTCGCTCTTGTAGAGTCATCAAATGTCCATAATTGAGTTGCATTTCATCTCTCATAGACTTCAGAGTGAAATCAATCCGTTTTTCCTGTCGATTTGACTCATGTCTTCTGTCAATTTCGAAACCGAGAATAATCCCTAAAATGCCTGACATAAAGCCAGCGATGAACTCGGGCAAGGTATTCCAGAAAATTGACTCATTATACCAGAACACCCACGCTAAGAAGACCACAACAGAAAGAACCACAATAAGAAAGATGAGATACACTCTTGAAGCAGACATAACCATTCCTAGAATAGAGTAGGTATAAGCAACTTAAATGCTGTTCAGAAAACGCAAATAAAACATAAACACCCATTTTTCTATTAAACAATAAGGAAGCTAAGAACACTGAAAACCACTAATGCAGAGCCTTACTGTGCAGAATGTGAAGAAAAATGGCATCCTAAACTGAAAGAGAAAGCAACTAGACATTGAAAGGTATGTTTTCTTCGACAAATCTTCTTCCAGTATCAGTAATGAAGTAACGGTCACCTTCTCTGTGGACATATGCCTTTTCGTGTTCAAGTTTGCCTAACGTTAAGTTCATGTAACCCGTCTGAATCCTATTTGAAAGCCAATGATTCAATTCCTTTACTGTAGCTCCTTCATAACCACGATAATACAAGAAAGCCAGAACCTTCTCTTGCAATTTTAGCTCTGGCTTGAGTATTTTCAGAAATCCATTGAAATCTTGGATTAGTGGAATCCGAATTTTGACCAAAGAATTGACCAAATATTGAGCAGTCGCAATGTCCGAAGTATAATAGATTCTTATGAACTCGGTCATGACCCAATTACAGCAAACCAATGAAAGTGTAGCATCTGTGAAATTTGAATCAACGTCACCGCCAACATGACCAACATCACGTTTGTTTCTAATATCATAAATGACTTGTAAGGTTCGAGGAATCTGAATCCTAAGCGATTGAGGAAGTTTTGAAGAATCGGCATTTTCAAGTTTCAATACTTCGTTGCTGAACTTCGGAATAGACTCGCCAAGCGGGATGTATCTTCCAGTAGTGATTTGCTGAAGCATCCTAAGTGCGACTTCTGCGAATCTTCCACCTTCAGAACTGCAAGGTCTATGCTTACCAAGGTAATAATGTTCATTAACTAATCGATAAGACTCGAATAGTCTATCAAGCAACTCTCTGCCAAAATCCTTTTCAAGTTGTTTCCTTATCTGCTCTAACATTTCTATTTCTCGGCAAGTCACATCTATTATTCAACTAACAATCATTTGGCAGTTTTCCATTGTTCCTTTTCCACGTAATCGTCACCAGAGGGCGTAATAATCCATGCAGGATGACCATCTTTCTGTTCGTCCAGTCTTTTGAAATAGCCGCTACCTTGAGTTTTGTTCAGATACTGTGGAGTGTTTGTAGATTCGGGTATTCTCGTGTCGTCATAACACTTCTTGATATCCTTACTATTGAAAGACTTGAGATTCTCTTTGTGAATCAACCAGTAACCAAAAATGACTACGAGAGCAACATGTTGGTCGGGACTGCCTTTGGATTTAACGAACTCGGCAAGCGATACTGGAAGACTAGAAGGTTTCGTCTCTGGTGAAATAGCAATCGGTTTTGGAATTGCCTCAGATTCTGCCAACTCTTTGAGTTTGGCTTCAACCCACACCTTGTCTCCTTGAACCTCTACCTCAAAATCTCCCTTTTTATATTTGATTCTATAATTCGTTTCACTCATTGTTATTCCGATAGTGTGTTGAGCTTTTGGAAATATAACATTTTTCCTAAATAGACGGAACAAAGCTGTTCAGAAAACGCAAATAGCAACCAACGCGGGACAAGAACCCGCACCCCCCTTTTTTAGAAAGTCAAGCAACTTTAAAGGATTTTAAACAGCATGGCGCGGCATGCGCCCCGCCATGCCCAACGAAACGCAACACACCACAGGCAGAAGCAGAACCGCCACAGTTTTTCTCTTGAAAAACAAACAACTATTCCTTGAAGAAATTTAGCTTTCGTCCCCTCTTACGCTTCACAGGGTCACAACGCCAGACCTTTCCCGTCTTTGCCATAGCGACCATACCTCATTTCTTCATCAATCTCTCTATTGTTCTGTTCATCCTCTTCACGCTCTTCCCGTAAAGCCCGCTTCATTTCAGGACAGCTATGACACCTACCCAAAATTTTCGATTCAGCACTCTTCTCATACGAACAAAAAACATTACTGTAAATCCAGCAGAACCCCGCTTTCGAAGACTCCAAACCACTAGACGGCATTTGCCCCTTTCCCAAATTGCCGCTAGGTAGGGAAAGCGTTTCCCCAGAAGAGAGAATCCTAGCGGCTTTGAAGGAATTCCCTTTTATTTCTGAAAGACGTTTCTTAGTTACCCTACCCATGCTTACCGCCTTCAAACTTTACAGTAAATCCGTTCTTCACAGCAGGAGAACCCCAGACCCGTTTAGGCTTAATGTACCAGACTTGAAGCCCGTCTTCATACAGGTCTTCTATAGTGTCCCGTTCATAATTAGGGTCATACCTGTTCAGGATGAAGTTCTTCTTTCCCGTATAAACTAGGACATCACACGCCTTCTTCACATTCGCTTCCGCACACAATGGACATTCCACCGCTTCTTTCGCAACCTTTATCTTTCCCATTTTCCTGTAGCTACATGCCCCATGCCAGAACCCGACACGCGCACGTTTTGCGTCCTTATCTACTATTGAGGCGTGGTTTAACTGATAGTAGGACGTAAATTTAGCCGAACGGCGAACCTCATACTTATGCTCATCCTTCACGATAACTTTAACATAGATACCCGTTTTCTGGTAATATTTCCAACGCCTAGAATTAAATCCTTGACAAGCCTCAAAACACTTGGTTTTGCACTCCCTACACGTAAAACCACCCGAAACAAAGCCTAACTCATGGTAATGCGGCTGAAAATCCGTTCCAAATTGACGAAAAGCAGTATATTCCGTTGCAGGGTCACCATTAATCCGCTCATACCTTCGATGCCGCGCACTATGAAAAATTGAAAAGCCGTCCATAATGCCAAGCTCTTTCAACGTCTTTAATTCCAGCTTGCGATATTTCTTTTCATCGCCTATTCCGAACATTTCGGGAGGAAAGCTAATGGAAATGTGGTCGAAAGGCAGATGTAACCGTTCCGAAGCAACATTCAGCCGAGCCGCCACTTTAGCCGCTTCTCTACCCGCGTAAGACCGAGCGCAGGACGGACATCGCAAATTTCCACAATTCATGTGAATTTTTCGAGCAAAAATCCCCTTATACCCAACTGTTGCATGAGTCGCAACATCTATACACCCGACATGATGCTTAAACTTCGCGCAGGTATCAGGGTTAGTTACGTTTCCGCCACCGATTAATGGGAATTTGAGTATAAAATCATAAAAAGGCGTAGATTTTGAAACTACATTGTTCACAACTGAACCCAATTCTAACGCAGAAAGCCGCAACGAGTCTAATTCAACGACATTCACTTTTTGAGCCCCACACGGAAAATGGGTAATAAAAGCTCAGCTTCGAGACTTTTAAAATGCCATTTCTAAGATACCAGCCACAGTACAGGAACTCATATTTAACGCTTGCCATTCTCTTGAATGGATACAAATTTCATGCGCACACGCGGAAAATGATGCCAATCTTCGGGGCTATGCCCTGCAAGCACTTTGGTCTCCCACCCTAAAGGGCTCCCCCCCAAAGCTCAGATTGGGGTTACACATCATTTTCTTCCATGAAATTTGCATAACAAATCGTTAAGTGCAAGCAAAAACAAAATCATATTGTTCCAAGCGTGGAACATAAGATTTTGCCCAAAATTTTTGTAATCCATTTTTCTTACCGAAGAAAAAGGCAAAGAATTTTGGGTTTTCCAAATTTTTGCATGCACACCACCACCACCATCTGAAGAAAGTGTATGTATAAGATACTACACACAACTATACAAGAGGTGAGATAAATGAACGAAGAAGTCAATGAGAAGACTGTTACTAAACCCTATAGGACAGGTGAGAATAATCGAGGCGTTCCTAGCCGTGCTCATCATCTTTTCATCTTTGGCTGCTTCCTCGAGTCTCACGGCAACCCAGAACAGGGCGAAACGTGACGATTTGAGCGCTGTTGGCCTGCAAGCCTTGATGAAACTGGATTCTGACGGCGCTCTCGGCAGGCTCATCGATGAAGGAAACTGGTCTAGACTGCGCGATGCTGTTGACCTTGCTTTTCCCGCGGGGGTGTCCTTCAATCTGACGGTGTACGATGAGGGAATACAGCAGGTTAACGCTGTTGTTGTGTCAAACGGTGGCTTCAACAGTCAAGAAGTGGTTTTCGTGGAGTATGCTTGCGCGGGTTGGGGTCCAGTTTTCCACAGCTACGTGATTCGATTGTGTCTGGCGGTGGCCGCATGAAGAGGCAAGTGGAAGAGTTCAGAGCGAATCGTTCGGGTCAACTTCTCATAGTGGCCGCTCTAGCCATAGCCGTCTTGGTTTCTTCCACGACAATCTATGTCTACGAACTCAGCCGAGATACAAACAGTTCAGACCGTCCTCCTCTCAACGATTTTGTTCTGTCATTGAAGCAAAGCGCAAGAAATGTTATGATAAGTTCACTCGCAAACGTCTCAAACGGCGGATCTAGCTCAGTCTTGGCCACGAACCTGAACACCTTTTCACAACTTGTTGCAAGCCTGCATCATCTCGGAACCATGAGCCTAGACTTCACCCCGTTGAACGATTCAACGTACGACTCAGGAACATATCTTTCGTGGAACACAAGTGACATAGGTGTCTCCAGTGCCTATGTAAATTTCACCTTGCGGGTCTATGGTTTGGAAGAGGACATTGACGCAGCTTTCGCCGTCAACGTGACGACCACAATCACCATAAGTGGTTCTTATGCTACGCTCTTGAGCGGAGACAAGCAGGTAAGCCTGACCTGTAGGGTGTATAACGAAGACGAACCAGCCTTAGCCAAGAACATGACGTTCTTCTATGAAAACAGTGGGAACTGGATTCAGGTTGACGCGTCAAACGACCTTTTCATCATCGACCAAGGTAACGGCACCTACCTCGTTTCCTTCACGGTCAACATACCATCAGACACCGTGCCAGTTTCAGTTCGCGGGTACGACTCACGAAACGTATTCGTTCTAGCAAACACTACCTGTTCAGGAACCTAAACGCAAGTTTTCGAGCCGCTTAAATACACATCTCATCACTTCTAAATAGATGCCAAAACCGGGGTTTCAGAATGAGTGAAAAGCATGTCTGCCGTCATCTCTTCACCTTGTTAAAGCTTGCAGAGATGGGAGCGCATCGGAGAACAGCCAAGATCTCCACTGATTACTTGGCTGGAAAGTTGGGGACGTCGCAGCAGACGGCGTCGCGTTACCTAATCGAACTGGACAACATGGGATGGATAAAACGCACAATGACCCCTGACGGCTGTCTCATACATATCACCGACCTTGGCGTCAAAGAGCTCAAGAAACTGTATTCTAACTTGCGCTTCTTGATGGAGGCTGCGTACCCGCCTTCAATAACCTTAGAGGGCACAGTTTTCACGGGACTAGGCGAAGGAGCCTACTACATTTCTATGGAACAGTACCGCAAACAGTTCATGGAGAAATTGGGTTTCGACCCTTACCCCGGCACGCTTAATCTGAAGCTTACGACCGACTACGACATCAAAACTCGTTCAGAGCTTGAAGCGTATCCTGCAGTTGAGATTGAAGGCTTCAAAGATGAGAATCGAACCTTCGGGAACGTGAAATGCTACCCTGCGATAATCGAGAACAAGGTGAAAGGCGCCATAGTCTCAGCTTTGAGAAGCCATTACGATGCTTCGATAGTTGAAGTTATTGCTCCTGTTCCTTTGAGGAAGCATCTCAAGCTCAAAGACGGCCACAAGGTCAAGGTGGAAGTCCTGACACTTCCCTAGGCTTCAGCCTCAAAGCTGAGTTTTGGATCTAGCGGGTTGGTTTCATGGAGAACGGTTCGCGCACCGAGGTGGCGTCTATTTGACAAACTTCGCTGGGTGCCTCTTGAATCGCTTCTTACACGTTACGCTGCAGAAGTGATATGTTTCTCCATCGTGAGTTATCTTGAACTTAGATGTCTTCTCATCCAGAATCGCACCACACACAGGATCAGTAGGCATAACTTTCTTCTTTACCTCTCACAACATTAAGTTCATAGAAGCATCTATCATCCTATTATCATTATTGGTGAAAAGAATCAAGAGAACTCGAAATGAAAAAGAAAAAAGGACTGTTAACTAAGGATGGATGTTAGCTTGTGAGCCTAATATCTCCTTGGGGGTCTACGCTTAGCGTAACATTCTCGGCAGTAAACGGGTCTACTTCCGTCAGGCTTGAACGGAACTTCGCATTCTTTTCCGCATTCAGCGCAGACTGCCTTGAACGTTTCTTTTCCGGATATTTCCTATTTCAACTCCTATACTATTTAGTGCCAGAATCGACTCTGTTGCACATGCTGACAATCGCTAACTTGGTATTAAACCTATTCGTTCGCAAGTGTGGCTTTCAATAACGCTTCTGTTCTTTGGCAGCAATAGTTTTTAATAAGTCAGTGAAACATCAATTGCATTCACATCTAAGAGAAGAGAAAGATGGCAAAAAGCTCAGGCGTAAAAGTGGTGCTGACAGCTTCAGCGACTGAAATGAGCGATTATTACAACAACTCTTTTGTTGCTTTCGTGGCAGGATTCCCCAAAGGTCCAGTGCCCCTGTGGTTCTTGAGAAGAACACTCTACCCGCCACCAGGGCATGACGGCGTCGGAAGGGCCAAGTACGCGCCGTATGGCCTGAGAAAAGTCGAATCTCTTCTCCTCGAGAACGGTTTTGACGAGTCAGAAGTGGCGGTAGTTCACCCACTTGACCTTGAGGCATTTGTGGGCCCCAGCACTAAAGTCGTTGGCATCTCTTCCATGGACCCGACGGGAATGGGATATGTCAGCAAGACGTACTCTTCGCTCGTCGGCGGAGGAGAACCTATGAACGCCGTTGAGTTCAGGGAACTCGTCAAAGACAGCAGCATTCGGAAGTACAAGCCCAAGGTTGTAGTCGGCGGTTTTGGCGCTTGGCAACTAGAACGCAGGAAGGTGGCCGACAGTTATGGCGTTAATTGCGTGATTATTGGCGAAGGAGAGAAGGTTGTTCCAGAAGTCTTCAGGAAAGCGGTGAACGGCGAGCCTATTCCGCGCGTGGTCCGGGTTGAAAACAGTTCAGGAGACGGTAGTGCACCTTTGATTAGGCATGCGGCGCTTCATGGCTGCGTAGAAATCTCCAGAGGCTGCGGCAGAAACTGCCAGTTCTGCACGCCTACGATGCAGAAGAAGCGAGATGTGCCAATTGAGAGAATCATGAAGGAAGTGGAAGTTACAGTAAGAGGAGGCAGCTCGATGATCACGCTCGTCACAGAGGACATTTTCCTCTACGGCGCGAAGGACAAGCGTTTTATCCCTAACAAGGAGGCCGTGTTGAAGCTCGTTAAAAGTGTAGCTTCATGTCCCGGCGTCAAGTCTATACAGCCAGCTCACATGTCCTTGGCGCCCGTGGTCTGCGACCCTGGCATGGTTCAAGAACTGGCTGAAATCCTGTTAGAACATCATTGGTACAAGCACGGCGACAAACCCATAGTGACTGCCGAAACTGGCGTGGAAACCGGAAGCGTCAGGCTTGTCAAGAAGTACATGGCTGGAAAGATGCTTCCGTTCAAGCCTGAAGAGTGGAAGGATGTTGTCAGTCAGGCTCTTGGCATATTGAACGATAACGAGTGGTACCCGCTTTGCACGTTGATTATTGGGCTTCCAGACGAGAGGGAAGAGGATGTTCTTGAGACGCTTGAGTTGGTAGACGGCTTGAAAGATGCTAATGCTTTCTACGTTCCGCTTTTCTTCGTCCCGCTTGAGAATTGCCTGTTGATGAACAAACGCGGGGCGGAACTTGATTCTCTTTCGAAGGCCCGGTGGGAGTTGCTCACGAGATGCTGGGAGTACAATGTCAGGATTTGGGGAGACTCTTTCCTTGAGCACAGAATCCGAAACCCGTTCCTTTTCAACTTCGTGAAACGCTTTGCTATTCCATTCGCTGGCAGAGTAGCGGGAGTCTGTTACGGCGCAAAGCACGGCGAAGAGATGAAAGAAACCATTTGGAGAATGGCAACAGCCTAAAGCCGACTCCAGTCAGAGGCAATAACCGATTCACGATTATGGCTTAGGCAAATATGAAAACCTGTACTGATATTTAGCTGGAGGCTTCCGTCTCAGTGCAAGAGCATAGCCTATTGCCAACCCGATGACTAAACCTCCAACGTGGGCGGCATAGTTCACCTCTGGACCAGAACTTATCATGAGCAGGAAGAAGGAATACAGCAAGGCGCTTAAGATTGATTGACCGATTGCCCGACGGGAATATATAGTGGCTGCGCCGAATACCCCGAAGATGGCGCCTGAAGCTCCTACCGAAACCATGTCAGGTCCGAGGAGAAGCGTCAGCAGGTTTCCTGCCAATCCGCTGACAAAGTAGATTAGGAGGTATTCTTCGCTCGAAAACAGTTCTTCTGCTCTGAACCCAAAAATTAGAAGAAAAAGCATGTTGCCGAAGAGATGTGTGATGTTTGCATGAATGAACATGGACGTGAAGAGCTGCCAGTACGAACCGTTCATGACATACCAGTTGACTTGACCATACTGCAGGATGACCGTGTAATAGTCTGTTACTAGGAAGTTTCCACCGATCACTGAAGTGTAGACGTAAACGGCTACGTTCAATCCGATCAGTAAGTAGGTTAATGGGAATTTCTTGCGGCTTGGGAACACTAGCCTCACCTCTTATAATGTTCGATAATCTTCTGCTTGATCTTCGAAGAACTGTCCAGTTCGTCTTCTCCGAATTTCCCTATCTTCACGACCTCTATTTTCAATCCTCTCTTCTTCACGAAGTCCTCCACACTCTGCTCTATATCCGCGCGATCGTAGCCGAGCGCAATCACGTCCGGCTTGACTTTTTCCATCACTTTTTCTATATTAAAATCTTCATAACCGAGGATAGCCTTGTCCACGATTTTCAGTGAGTCAACGAGGGCCACTCTTTGGTTTTCTGGGATGATCGGTTTTTCGCCTCGTCTTTTTTCAACTGTGCTGTCTCTGGCAATGATGACTACCAGCTCAGCGTTCGGGCCGCCTGTCTTTTTCGCTTCTTCCAGGTACTTGACGTGGGCAAAATGTAGCAGGTCAAACACGCCTGAGGCCAACACTATTTTTCTCTTTTCTTTTTTCTCCTCGTGGGCCATTCAAACTTCACTGCTCCCAGCAGTCTCAAGGCATCTAGCAGGCCTTCGCAATAGGCGATTGAGGTTAGGCTTACATCAAGCTCGTTCTTGGTTTTATAATACTTTGCGTCTTCCAGATAGGCTTTCGCAGACTCTAGGACCTTCTTGACGCTGTCGAGACCTACATTCACAGGGGATTTGGCAATGTCTATGTTGTCGAAAACGTGTTCAGCAGAGATTATGTACTTCGACACAAGCTCATCCAGACTCATTTAACCATCCTCCTGATCCTTTCAGGGGCGCCCGCCAACACTATCAAGGCCTCAGCCTCCATGAAATGCAGCTTTCCAGGAAAAACAATGCTGTGCGGCGGCTCACCAAAATCATAGTTGATTAAGTCTCGCACGTAACCTGCTTTTACCATTGGGTTGTTGCTTCCTGCCCTGGATATTCCAACCACAAGCGTTTCCGGCATGACCTTTCTCATTTTCCTGTTTTTCTCAATCTCTAGAAGGGATGAGAGAGCTTCGTGCACGCTGAGGTAGCGTTTCTGTTCAGCTTTAATGTCGAGCAGACAAAGCGTGTGGAGTCCCAGTTTCCTATTTTGCACGAGTACTTCGTAAGGCGTTTGTGAAGGAGTCTCGTCTGGAAACGGTATGGTCACGCTTTTTCCGAATTTATAGTTGTGCAGTCCTGACAGACCCATGACTGCTGAAAGCACCGAAGAGCCATGAACTATGTGCGTTCTAATGCCGTGTTTCTCCGCTTCTATCCGCAACGCAACATGGGTTGTGGCTATGAGGGGGTCGCCTGGAACGAGCAACACAACCTTTCCGTCTTTTGCGGCGTCTAAGACGACTTTTCCGTTTTCTTCCTCAAGCTCTTTTCTTGAAACTTCGCGAAACTCTTTTCCAGCGGCTCTTTCAAGGTGTTTTTTCGAGAAATCTGGGAGGAGGCTTGTGTAGAGCTCGATGAAGACGCGTTTTGCGGTCCTTGTCTCTTCCAAGCCGCGCAAGCTAATGCCTAAGTCGTCATGTAAGCCTAGCCCGACGAATACGATTTGACCCATTGGCTTCAACTCCTTTCATAAGCTGATTTGCAGTTGAACCTTAAAACTGTTGACCACTGAGTGTTTAAAGGGGGGAGGACTGAGAAGACATGGATGAGAGCGGAATTGTAAAGTGTCCAGAATGCGGCGGAGAAATGGAGAAAGGATACATTGTCACCGAAGCAATAAAGTGGAGCACACAGGGACACCCGCAGTGGGCGTTGGAGCAAGAAACCATCGTTCACGGATACGCGTGGACTTTCACCAACACGGAAGCTTTTCGTTGCCCAGCGTGTAGATTGGCCTTGTTTTGCTACGAGCGAAAGAAGGAAGTGCCGCTGAGTTTTCTGAAGAAGTGTGTTGAATGCGGAAGAGAAATTCCTTTAGCTTCAGAAGAGTGCTCTTACTGCGGGGCAAGGCAAAAAGGCGGTATGAAAACATGGGTCAAGGCAAGCGATGCCACAAATGCGAAGGAGAGATGGTTCGGGGTTCAGCAGAGAATCGCGGCAGAAATTTTACATGCACACGCACTGAACCAAAACCAGATGAGGTTCATGTCAGAGTTCAATCCTACTATTGCAGAATTTGCGGTTATATAGAGCTCTACACAGAAAAGACGGAAGTAAGTAAGTAAGCTGTGACTGAAAGAGCATCTAGGCAAAGTCACTCGAGTAAACCGTTTACTTTCACTTGAGTCAAATCAAAAAGAAGAACAAGCCAAAAAGGACTGTCGGAATGACCATGTCTCCAACACTCTTTGAGGAAGCCCGAAAACACAACCCGAAATATCTGGAATCTGCGAGCAAGACTTTCCTTTCACGATCCAGTATACTGAACGCAAGGAGCAGAGCGAAAGCTCTTTATCTCTTGATCCATGTTCTTTTAGAGAGAAAATGGGTGGGCCCGTAGCTCAGTAAGGTTAGAGCGGCGGACTCTTAATCCGTAGGCCACGGGTTCAATTCCCGTCGGGCCCGCCATATACAAGGAAATAACCAGGGGTTCAATCTATATATGGAGGAGGGGCTAGACACTCTCGAGCAGAAGAGCGTCTCAGGGACGAGGAACAATGCTTGATTGGCCGAGGATTCTCAAAGAGAGTCCGATTGACTGGCTTCTTGAAGAGACTAACCCCTCAGTTCGTTATTTCACGCTTCGAGACATTCTGGACAGAAGTAAAGATGATGCTGAGTTGGTCGCGGCAAAGCATGCTATACGTGAATCACAAGTTGTCAAGAGAATACTGGGGAAACAGAATCCGAAAGGCTACTGGGAAGACCCAACAAGCCCATACCATCCCAAATACAAGTCCACGTACTGGCAAGTAATGACGTTGGGCCTTCTGGGAATGGACAAGAGCGACCAAAGGGCCAGAAAGGCATGCGAATACGTTTTCCAGCTGCAATCAAGTGAAGGAGCATTCTCAAGCTGCACCTTTGAACAAGGTTTAGAAGAATACAAGTTCGCCCTGAAAAAGGGAAAAAGACTGCCTTCTCCGAAGGATTACGTGGTCTCGCTTATTCATGAACATCAATATTCGTGCCTGACTGGCAACATGGCAGCGGCCTTAATCAGAATCGGCTATGCAGAAGACCCGAGAGTCAAAAGGGCTCTGGAATGGCTCGCCAAAATCCAGAACAAAGACGGAGGATGGCTCTGTCCCTACTGGCGAGCACACGTCAGAGACAAGCACGGATGCTTCTTCGGCACCATATGCCCGCTCGAAGCCTTTTCGGAGGTCCAAGAGCAAAGCCTCACAGGAGAAATGAGGAAAACCATCAAAAAAGGTGCAGAATTCCTGCTTATGCACCGCTTGTTCAAGGCTGACCATCACAACTACGAAGTCATTAGCAAACACTGGCTAACACTGAGCTTCCCAACTTTCTGCAGTTACAACATTTCCAGAGGACTGGACGTTATAACCAAGTTAGGATACGTGAGAGGCGCGCGGCTAAACGATGCTGTCGAAGTGCTTCTGCGAAAACGACAGAACAATGGAACTTGGATTCTGGAAAACACACCTACTGGAAGGATGCAAACTACCATAGAAACAAAAGGAAAACCCAGTAAATGGATCACGCTTATCGCGCTGAGAGTACTGAAACGTCTGGGCTCTGCGGGCATCAAATCCTGAAGCCAATGCAGACAGTCCGATTTCACTCCATATATCGCCAACTGAAATATCATTGATATAACGTGCGGCGTTGTTTGCTTCGGGGAAGGCTTTGACAAACAAGGAGAAGCATGGAAAAGGCATTAGTGAAGGCAAGTACCCTCTGGACCCTGAAAGGTACACGATTTTTCATGCTTTGTTCGACAACTTGAAAGAGAAGGACAGCAAACGCAAGAAACGGTAGACTAAGTCCCGCCAATCGTTTTCTCGTGTGCATCTAGTGGCAGGCTTTCACGGCATCCACCGTCCTCTTCAGAAGAAGCTGGGCTGCCTCCTGAGTTGGCCAGCCGCCTAATCCGCAGTCTGGGCCCGTGAAGGTCATTCTGTCGCCGTATTTCTCCTTGGCAGCCATGAATCTTTTCCTAATTGTATCTTCACTCTCAACCATTTGCGTTGCGGTTGGCATTGCGACGCCTTTGTCATAGAGCTCTGCTGCAATTGAGTCTATGTCTGTCCTCGAAACTCCAACACGCATCTGCTTGTCAGCTTTGTCCAGCATTTGCCTTGACAGACTCTCGATGTTTCTGGGCGAAGCTGCATACTCAAAAGCTAGAACGTCAACGTTCTCGACGTCCAATAAGTCGGAGACCCTTGAAGAAGAATGCAGATGAATCTGTTTCGTCACGCCTTTAAAGTCGAAGGCGTTCTCCAAAACCTCCAAGACTGTGTCACGGTCAGCAGATATGTCTTGAAACCCAAAGCTCGGCTCATCCAGCGACACGGCTTCAGTCTTAACATACTTGGAATTCAGTATTGAGTTGCCTGCAAACCGCCTGACTGTCTCAGCAAACATTAAGAGAATATCCTTGTACGGAACTGTTCCAACTTCCTTCAGGTACAGCTCCATCGGTCCAGTGATGCAAGCCCGAAGCATCACTCTTCTGCCAAGTTCCTCCGAAAGTCCCCTGGCTGCTTCGTTGATGACGTGCATTTCGGGTATGAAGGCCTGCTTTTCATCAACCACATAGGTGCCTTCCTTCATTACTCCATGAATCGGTTCAGCAAACTGCCTGTACATGTCATAATGTTGCGGATAGTTGATGACATCCAAGCCTGCGGCACACTTTTTCTTGAACGAGTCAATTACAATCTTGCAGAACTTGCTTGACAGAAAATCGTCTTTCATTACGCCTCTTCCTTCGATGATTGCCTGTCTAGCAAGGCCATATGCTCTGTTGAACGTGTTTCTGTCAACGTAGCTTGGGAGTGGGAAACTGCCGACGTCGTCAACGAGGGTGTCCATGTAAACACCTCTGCAGACCAGTCATTTAAGACTAACCACAATCTTCAAGTCTCTGTCCATCTCAATGAGATGTGCCACCAAACAGAGCAAAAAATATAAGCTTGCGTTCATTACGTGCTCATTCATAAGTGCGTAATCATGAGCATTTGGAAACTCCGATTATCGATTCTTGCGACTCTTGCCCTAATATTCGGTCTCTCCACCCTAATGCTGACTGTCGTTCTGATTCTAACAGGCTTGTTTGACATAATAACATTGGGCGTACTCGTCATTGCCTTCAACATCATCCAATGGCTAATATCGCCCTACCTGATTAATGCTCTCTACCGCGCGCGCGAACTACCTGCAAACGAAAACCCGAAACTTCACGAGACGATTGAAAACCTAAGCAAGAAAAGCGGAATAAGAACGCCTAAGCTGATGCTTGCCCAAATCCCGATCCCGAACGCCTTTGCTTATGGTTCGCCGCTGGCCGGAAATCGCGTGGCAGTCACAAGCGGCATGCTGGAAAAGCTCAATGACGGTGAAGTTGAGGCTGTCATCGGGCACGAACTCGGCCACCTGAAACACAAGGACGTGCAAGTTATGATGTTCGTTTCGCTTCTACCTGCATTATTCTACTACATAGGCTACTCACTCACGCTCTCGTCAATGTACGGCAGACGCCGCGACGAAGGCAGCAGCGGAGCATTAATAGGAATGATTTTCATCGCCTTCTGGTGGATCCTCAACCTCTTCACACTCTACTTGAGTCGTCTGCGCGAATACTACGCTGACAGGCACAGCGCCTCAATCGTTGAAAACGGCTCGCAGAAACTTTCAGTCGGACTGGCCAAGATAGTGCAAGCAACCCGGAACATGGGCAAAATGAAAAACCAAACAAAAAGCCTCAGCTCATTCAAAGCCCTGTTCATCTCAGACCCTGACCGCGCCGAAATTGATTCAGCAGCACTATCAACGATGAACGTCTCAAGCGGCCAAAAACTAGTTCAGGACATCTTGTCACAGCAACTCACAACAGGCGCCAAGTTTGCCGAAGTTTTCTCAACACATCCAAACATTATCAAACGACTCAAGGCTCTGCAGGAACTGGACTAGAAACAAAGTCCGTCTCGCCTTCACTAAATATGCTAGTCGCAGCGAAAACATTAAAGACACCAGCCAACAATCTAGTTCAAATTCAGCAAAGGTGTCACCTGTGAAGCCTCAAAACATCTTTTCCGAAACTGAAAAGCTCAAAGACGAAATGACGCAGACTCTGATGGAACTCATACGAATCCCAGCCATATCCCCAGAAAATGGCGGAGAAGGAGAGCTGAAAAAGGCCGAGAAACTAACACAGATTTTGAAAACCGTAGGTTTTGACAAGATAGAACGCTACGACGCCGAAGACAAAAGAGTCCCCTCAGGAAAAAGACCAAACATCGTAGCGTACTATTACGGAGAGAACACCTCTGAGAAACTCTGGATAATCTCCCATCTCGACATAGTTCCAGCAGGAGAAGAATCTCTCTGGGCCATCACAAAACCCTTTCAGCCCATAGTCAAGAATGGACGAGTGTATGGACGAGGCAGTGAAGACAACATGCAGCCCATGGTATCATCCATTTTCGCCGTTAAAGCTCTCAAAAACCTCGGCGTAAAACCAAAAAGAAACATAGCCTTGGCGTTTGTCGCCGACGAGG
>JALHSY010000252.1 GCA_022865455.1 Candidatus Bathyarchaeota archaeon | reverse complement strand
TCCAGTGAAGGAAAGAAACTTTACACATCCGCGTTCTCTGACCATGCTCTCTAGGATGTTTACACCCACTGCCAGTTTTCCAGCCGTGAACCCCCAGCCCCTCTCCATTTGCAGGACAAGCTCGTCAACCGACATGCTCTTCGAAAAATCGTAATCCTCTACAGCGTCCTTCAGCATCTAACCTATTTCTCCCTTTGCTTCAAAATGTGTCCTCTAAATGGCTGCCGTAGCGTTTTTAATGCTTTTTTCTCCTTTTTAGTCACCAAATCCCAAATGTCAGGCTCAAGCGACCTAGCAACTCCGGCAGGAACACTCACGAAGGCGACTTCGCCGCCGACTCGACCGGAACCCACAACTGCTATGTGAACCATGAAAGCGCTCCCTTAATAATCCAAGATATTGCGGTGGTGCAGGAAATAAAGACTTTCGGGTTTAGTATCGGGTTGACCCTTTCTTTGGTTCGTGTACGCGGAAGATGATTATGAGTGCCATGGGCAGAGCGAGGGACATTGTCACGTAGAAGGGTAGTTGTGGGTATAGGTTGTAGAGGAAGTTGCCTAGAAGCATGCCGACGCCCGTGAAGGCGTAGCCCAAGAAGTTTACGCAGCCCCTTACTTTGCCCCTGTTTTGAGGTTCAACTAGGCTTGCTGTGAGCGTCATGGCTGAAGTCATCACGAACATGTGAACAAGTCCAAGTGCACACATGGAGATCATTATGGTGAAGAGGTCGCCGTTGATGAAAAGTGCCAATGAAGACACCAGCGCGACTGGTCCCAGCGAGAGCGGTATCTTTGGGCCGAATCTGTCAACCATCTTTCCGATTGGAAATGACACTATCACCATGGTTATTAGCATAGGAATGTAGACTATGAACCATTGGTCTTGCGGTATGCCAAGTACATCTCTTGCATAGACGGCGTTCATGACGTTCGTCAGGGCGCTTGAAAACATCACCATGACCTGCACAATGAACAACCACAGCGTGGATCTGGGCACGTATTTCCAGACGCTGAGGCTCTCCCTTATCGCTTCTGGGTATTTGGAGATGAAGTATCTGAAGCGCATAGGCTCCGAGTTGACGATGGTCTCTTTGAGTTTCAGTCGGCTTAGCGCAGCGATTAAGAACAGCACGAGCATTATCGTGTAGACTATTCTCATTCCTGGGACAAGGCGCAATGCCACGATCAACAATCCTCCAATGATCGGGCCTGGAGTGTTGAATGTGCCATGTATTGTCTGTATGAGCGAGGAGCCCACTCCCCTGCGTTCCGGTGGAAGCGAGTCCTGCACCATTGCGAAAAGGGCTGGCTGATAGATCAAGCATAGGCTAAGTATGACTGTGCCTAAGAGGACGAACTCCCATGACGGCGCGAGTGCGAAGAAGAGGTAAGATAAGGCCATGCCAAAGGTCATGGTTGTTATGAGCCATCTGCGTCCGTACTTATCGGCTAAGAAGCCTCCTGGAATGGCTACAGCTGCCATTGCCAGAAACTGTGCCATGCCTATGATTCCGAGGCCGAGACCAGTGCCGCCCAGTGCTTGAACGTACTGCTGATAGTACGGAACGGGCATTTCCATGGCTACGTCCATTATTACCCAGCTGATTATGAGAACTCGGTAGTTGCCCGAGATGAACGAGAACTCTCTTTTGAGTAGGTCCTTTAGCCCCATATACTCACTTTTCTGTGAAAAGTAAAAGCGTCCCGATATAAGGGTTGACCCTTACGCTTCGTTGATTTTCATGCCTGTGCAGGGCAGTCTTGTGAGACAAGCGATTCCTTGAATAAAAGTCGTAGTCGGAAGAGCTAGTCTACTAGGTATTTGATGATTTTTGCGTACACGTCCTTGTCTCTCAGATCTTCATAGCCGGCGTAGATGCTTGGGTTGTCGTTCACCTCAACAACGACGTAGTTGCCGTTGGCTTCCTTGATGTCTACGCCGTAGAGTCCGCGTCCTATGACTGCACATGCTTTCAACGCCAGTTCCTTCAACGCCGCGGGGGCATTTTCCTTTTTAAGCGAGACCGTTCTGCCCCACACGAAGGTGGGTTTGCCTCGGCGTTTGGCACCGTGTTTCCATCTGCCCTTTGGAATCATGTACTTGCACACGTACAGTACCTCACCGTTTAGCACGCCGACTCTCCAATCGAAGGCTGTGAGCATGAACTGCTGAACGGCTAAGACATCGGATTTTCTGAAGTATCTTTTGGCAACTTCTCTGAAGCTTGTTTCGCAGGCGGCTTTCTCCACGTATCTTGAGAAGCTCGTGTACGGCGCTTTTATCACGACTGGTTTTCCGAGGGTTTTGAAGATTTCTTGAAGTCTTTTGTGATGCAGGTCTTCTTTGCTGATGAAGATTGTTGGGATGTGGGGAATGTTGTGCTTTTGGAACAGGGCGTATTGGTGAATCTTGTTTCCGCAGATCTTTATCGAATCTGGGTCATCAACAACCTTCAAACCCAGTTCCGACGCAGTTTTGGAGACTATGTACGCGGTGTAAAGCGGGTCAGTTGTGGCTCTTATGAAAACGGCGTCGTACTTCGGAATCTCTGAGATGTTTTCTCTGAACAGGAAATTGAATTCGTATCCAAACGTTTCTGCTGCCCGTTTGAAATTCTCGAGAGCCTTTTCTTCTCTTGGGTCCGAAAAATTGTATTTTTCAACAAAGCAGGCTATTTTAGTCAAGTACGTGTTCACCGTGTTTCGAGATTTGGGAAATCTCTTCAGAAATCATTTTTAGGTCTGACGGGAGAAGTTCCTCTTTCTTCAACGGTTGGTGTCCGCACAGGTAAACGTCTCCTTCAATGTGTTGGACATGCAGTTTGCAGATAGGGATCTTGAAGACTTCGTAGACTTTCTCGGCAATCCTCCTGAAACTTTCGTCCAACTGACACTTTCCGAAAATTGATTTGAACGATATCATCTCGCCCATGAAGGGCTGCGCGCAGACAGGGAACTTGTAGTTCATTCCTAGGCTCTTGACGGCTCTGTAAAGGCCGCTTCTATTTCTTGCGATTTTGAAGCCGTCGTAGGAGAATGGGTTGACGGCGAAGACGACCACTGGAAAAGCGAATGTCGAAATTATCTGTTTAACGGAACCCGTCACTAGGTAGGGCAGGGTTGGAATTCCGGCTTTTGAGGCTTTAAGCAGGAGAATAGGCGTTCTGCTGGCGTCAATTATGTTTTCGCTTGACGGGATGACTGGGTTGCCCAAAATCTCCGCGTGCAGGGACACGTAGTACCCTGTTTTCATGTACCTGTAGTCATTGTTGACGTTGACTATAAAGTCTTTAATTGAAGAGTTCAGGAACGCAGACGGCTTCATTCTAGACGTGTTTTTTGTTAGG
>JALHSY010000005.1 GCA_022865455.1 Candidatus Bathyarchaeota archaeon | reverse complement strand
GTGTTTTCGGCTCGTTTGTTAGGGGTGAGCAGAGGAAGGCGAGTGATGTTGATGTGCTGGTTGAGTTTGTGGAGCCTGTGGGGTTTTTTGAGTTTATGGCTTTGGAGGATTATTTGTCGGTGCTTTTGGGTGTGAAGGTTGATCTTGTTTCTAAGAAGGCTCTTAAGCCTAGGATTGGAGAGCGGGTTTTGAGTAAAGTGGCTTACGTGTGAGGAAATTGGATGTTACGTGGGCTCGTCTGTTACGTAGGCGTTTTCGTGTCTTTTGTCGTAGACTAGTGCATATTTGTTGAGTATGTCTCTTCCTAGGATGCTTGGGATTCTCATGATTTTTTCGTCTATGTGTGGGTGTTTGAGAACGTAGATTTTTTCGAGGTTTTCTGTGTGGCTTTTTCCGTTTTGTGTGCGGAATGTGAGTTTGGCGTTTCTGATGGTGTATGTTTCGACGGTTCCGCCTATTCCGAGCATGCCTTCGCTGAGTTTTTCCAGTTTGCTGAGGTCTAGTCCAAGTCTTGTTGTGTCTTTGTCGAGGATGGTGGTTCTTGAGGCTCCGGTGTCGATTAAGAATTCGATGGTTTCGCGTATGTTTGGAGTTTTGGATTCCAGAATGGCGGCAACGTAGGCTGCTTCGTAGGGTCCGGGTTTGAAGAAGCACGGGATTTTCAATGTTTTCCCCTTTTCTAGAGGATGAGTTCGATTTCTTTGGTTGTGATATATTCTGTTGCGATTTGGCTGTAGGTTTGTGGGTGTTTTTGGCGTAGTCTTTTTACGAGTTTGTCTAGGTGGGGGTCGTGGTCTATGACGGTTTTGTTCAGGACGGCCACCCATTCGTTCTTGTATTTCTTTTTGAGCCGCGTGTAGTTTTTGCTGAGCCACTTGGCGTTTTCTTCGTAGCTTGAGAGTATTTCGGTGGCGGTTTGCACTGTTCTTGTCCCCGTACTGAATAGGACATTGGCTGCAAACCTTAAATTGTTTTCGACAGGTCAATCGGCTCAGAAAAAAGATGGAGATGCGCTGTAATGTGGAGAATGCTTCTTAGCGCGTGCGCGCGAGCAAGCGTTGGCAGAAAGACAGAAGAAGCAAGGTATTTAAGCGTCGTTTATGACTATAGAGTATCATAGTAGTATAGTCTTACCAGAGTAAGTGTGGGGTGTGACTGATGTGTGCTAAGTTGGCGAAGGTTACGGTTTCGTTGTCTGATGAGCTGTGCAGGTCGATTGATGCTTTGTGTAGGCAGTTTGGTTTGTCGAGGAGTCGTTTGATTGAGACTTGTTTGCGGGAGCATCCGAGTGTGGAGGCGGCTGTGCGCAGGAATCGTGGGCAGATGCAGACTGCTGTCGTACGGGTCGTTTGTTCTTCGTGTAAGAGAAAGCTGGGTGAAGGCGATGTGCGTGTTGAGACGCCGAAGTATGGGGTGCTCTGCTTGGACTGCTGGGCGGAGAAGATGGGGGGTTTCGTGGAGAACCACCCGATTAGTGACAGACGCTCATATGGGAAGGGATAGTTCCATCGTTGCCGAGTTTCCCCAGTGGGGGTCATGGTATTCTCGGGTTGTCTTGAAGCCGAGTCCTTCGTAGAATTCAACGTTTTCAGTTTCTCTCTCCAGAGAGATCTTTTGGGTTCCGCGTTCTCTTGCTTCTGAGATTGTGAATTTTAGGAGTTCTTTTCCATAGCCTTTTCTCCAGTGGCCTTTGCGAACTCCGAGCCTGCTGATGTGGAGGGAGTCTGTCTGTTTTTGGATGCAAAGGACACCGACGATTTTGCCTTTGTCTTCCAAGACGTAGGATTCATATTCTCTTGAGTGGTCTCTTTCGTAGTAGAAGCTTAGGCCGAGCTTGTTTCCGTGTTGGTCACAGTCGAATCTGGGGTCGCTGGTTTCGAAGTCTTGTTTGCAGTCGTTCTTCTTGATCTGTCTTATGATTATGATGAAGCACTTTCAACTTTCAGTGGTTTTCTTGGGGTCAGGCTATTAGATATGATTTTATCTGATTATAGCACTATCTATGTTTGGTTTGGGTGTGTCGGTTGCATAGGGATAGGCTTTAGCGCGCATGCTTGTTCCGAAAATAGTTAAAAATGGTCTTAATTCGTCTTTTGTGATTTGGGGGCAATTTTAGGCCTCGCGTCGGCTTTCGGTCTTCTTGCAGTGTCCGCCTTTCTCGAACTGTGGAGGGTTAAGCTGAAGGTCGCGGTATAAGACCCCGCGATGATCAGATCGGCTTGATGCCTGAATCCATGATTTTCCATCCTCAGCACGGCCAAGACTTGACTACAAAACGAGCCCGTATCGGGCGTGAACAGGCAAAAGAAGAATAAATACCATTTTAGACCAATTTAGGAACAGGCATGCGCGCTAGAGTCAACAGAGCCCGTCGGAGAAAGAGATTCATATACGGCATTGCCTTCACCCCAATTAGGCATATCAGAACTAACAAAGAGCCAACTAAGAATTAGGACTTCGGAGATATTGCTACTTGGCCGCGAATGCAAACTTTATCCTCCAGAACTACAGCAATCTGCTTTTCCTATGAAATTCCTATATCGTGTCGAGTTCTATTCGTGCCTCAGGAAGGACATATCGCCTTCCGTGCCAATTATGCACTCAAAGCAATGAATGAGGAAAACCTACGTCTTGATTTTCTTTATGAGCCAAGCCATCTTCAGCCCAAAGTGCTTGACCGTTTCAATTCCTTCTTCGTCCTTGAGAACGTCCCCCTTTGACCGCCCGAAAGCCACATTCCAGTACGAAGACCCAGGAACAATCATCTCAGAAATCATAAAGAAAAACATGAGCTGAGCAAAAGTAAAATTGTTCCCAGCCCGACGCGCCACCACAATCGGTCCGCCTACCTTGTCTTTCAAAGGCTTGCCGCGCGTGGCATAGAACCTGCTGATAAGACTCGCCATCTGAGGCGTAGCCGCACCATAATAAACAGGACTAGCAAGAATAATCCCGTCAGCCTTCTTCATCTTGGCAAAGACAGAATCAAAATCATCCTTGAAACGGCACTTGCCCGTCTTCACGCAGGCCCGGCAGCCATCGCAAGGCTCTATCTTCTTTCCCGCCAAGCTTATGAGTTCTGTCTTAAGCCCCTCCTTTCGTATCTCCTCCAACGCAATGCGAGTGAGAATTTCGGTGTTTCCTCCACGTCTTCCACTAACGACGCCAACAACCTTCACCCTAAGCCACCTCAACCACCACAAATTCCTCCTCAAAAGATAAAATCTTTGTGCCACATTAAACCGCGACCCACGTCCAACACACATCCCTCTTTTCCTGAAGGCGGCTCCTCTGATGGCCTATCCATGTCTTCACTTTGGGAATGCGTATACAAGTATACTTTTATACTTGTATAACGACGTGTTTGTTGGGTGGAAGTATTGAGTGGGACAACGACGATAAGAGTTTCAAGGAAAACCTTGGAAACCCTGGAACGCTTGAGGGAGAAACTTGACGTTCAGAGTCTCGATGAAGCAATACAGTCCCTCATCAAAAGACAACGCAAAGAAGCCATTGACAAAGCCTTCAGCATAGACAAAAACAGGATACGCCCATTCACCGAGGAGGATCGCGGTGAAGATCGTAGTTGACGCTTACGCGTGGATTGAAATCTTCATCGGAAGCGAAAGAGGGAAAAGGGCAAAAGAAATCTTGGAGCAGGCTGACGAGGTTTACACGCCGGATACTGTCATGGCGGAAGTTGCCCGGAAATATTGTAGAGAAGGAGCCGAAGAACGAACACCACAGGCAAGGCTTGAGATTATAGCCGGGGCGTCAGACATAGTCCTGATAGACATCAAACTCGCCTTAGAGGCCGCGAAATGCTACACAAGGCTCGCGAGAGAAGCAAAGAGAAGGAGGCTCGCAACTCCCAGCCTTTTCGACGCCATGCCACTAGCCGCGGCCAGACTACTTAAGGCAAAAATCTTAACTGGTGACGAGCATTTCAGGAATCTGCCTGAAACAATATGGATGAAATAGGGCATTCTGTCCTTGCAGAAAGGGAAAATGCTTTTCTTTTGTTGAAATAGATAGGATCTCTACCGTCTTTCACTTTGTGCTGTCGTTTTCTGTTCTTCCAGTTCCTTAACGCGGGTTTCAATGAACTCAGAGATTTTCTGTTCGCTGTACTTTCTGGCGCCTTTCTGTTTTTCCAGCTGCTCTTCAATTATCTTCAAGGTTTTCTCGACGTTGAAGGGCTTCAGTACGTAGGCGTCTGCTCCCTTGTTCACAGCCTCTACAGCGTTGTGTAATGAGGGGTATCCTGTAACGATTATTTTGACCATCTTAGGAACGGTTTCTCTCATGGCAGTCAACAGTTTTGTCCCTTCCATGTCAGGAAGACGGATGTCTATCAACGCCAAATTGTAGAATCCGGCCTTGGATTTTCTTATGGCCTCTTTCCCGTTTTCTGCTGCGTCAACGGTGTATCCTTTTTCTTCCAGTATCGAAGTTATGGTTTTTCTTATGCTTTCGTCATCGTCGATAACAAGGATTCTGGCACGTTCACCCAAACTTTTTCACCTCCCTCTTCTGACTTGGGTCTGATCGGAAATGTCAACTTGAAAACTGTGCCCATTCCAACCGCGCTTTCGACAGATATGCTACCTCCGTGGGCCTCTATCATGCGTCTGCATATCGGCAGACCAAATCCCATTCCTCTCGCTTTGGTCGTGAAGAGCGGTGACCAGAGTTTCTTGAGAACATCCTCCGTCATGCCTGTTCCAGTGTCAGCAACAGCAATCTCTAAAAGGCCATTCTTCTCTGTACTTGTAGTCGTGATTGTCCCGCCCTTGGGCATGGCGTCAATGGCGTTCTTGATGATGTTCACAAAGACCCTTTTCATCTTGTCAACATCAACCTGCGTTGTAGGTTTGTCCTCTGTAAGGTCTAATACTTTGATGTTTTTTGGGACGACAATCAATGTCAAGGCTTCTTTAATGATCGCCTTGGGGGTAGTCTCTTTCGCTTCCAAGAATATCTCTTTCGAATAGTCTAGAAGGTCGTTTATGATCTTGTTAGCGTACTCAATGTCCCTGTCAATCAGCTCCAGCATCTCCTTCGCCTTGCTGCTTGTCCTTGAAGCCAGCTTCATTTTCAGAT
>JALHSY010000251.1 GCA_022865455.1 Candidatus Bathyarchaeota archaeon | reverse complement strand
CCCCGACCGCTGGCCACCCGGCCTCGTCGTCTACCTTCTACTCCTACTCATCGGCAGCATAGGCTTAAACTGGTACGGATACCTAATGTCGAGATTCTATGGAAGTATGCTTGTAGTTGCCTTCTTCATCATGATGACCTCATTTGGCTACTATCAGTACAGGTACAACAAGAGGAAGAAAGCTGAAGAGAGCCAGAAACAGCAAGCAATTGGATGACGAAATGGAGCAAATCTAAAGTAGTCATGGTTGCCTAGATGAGTTTATGAACGAAAGCAGAAAGACCCCACTGGTTCTGGTAATACTTCTGATTTGCATATTCCTCCCAACTTTTGCTGCTGTGCCTTTCCCTCAGCAAGACAGCACACTTGTGATTAAAGATGTCCTGATACAAACTTCTGCTGCGTACCTGTGGCTCAGCCCAGTAATTCACGTTGCCACTGTTGTGCTCCTTATAGCCTTGTATCGATACGGGTCGAAAATAGGCAGAGTTGCCGACGCCTTCTTCGGGATCTTATTCTTGTTCTTTGCTTTCAGTAATCACATCGCTGTAACTGAAAACTATGGGCTCACCGTGATAACAAGTAATTTAGTCCCCATTTCTATCGTGGGTCTATTCTGGATGTGGGAAGTCTACAGACCTCACAACGAGTATACTTTTGAGAGGCTCCCGGCTTGGAGATACTGGGTTTTACCCTTTGTTTTCCTAGCTTTTTGGTCTCCGATAAACGCTAGTCTGAGTCCAGACTTCAATCCTTTGTTGCTACTCACATCTTCCTTCGGGGTGATGTACTGTCCCACCACGCCCCTCATAATAGCCATTTTAACCCTAATCTATCCAAAGGTAAACATGCTTGTTCTAAGAACCACAAGTCTCGTTGGCCTGGTAATCGGTCTGTTTAATACCATGTCGTTTTTCATAATGCCAGGCTATACCTTATGGAATTTGATCCTTCACACGCCACTCATCTTCATCTCAGCGTACGGCTTACTCATTCCAATCCTAGTGAAAAAGAATGTTCCGCTGGAAACATTACAAAAGGAAAAATAGAATAGAAGAAGAGGGCTTTGCGGGAGACAGTGGAGACATCACCATTCAGCCCCGGGTGCAAACCCCACCCCCGCACTGCTATCTGAGAAACACGCTATGTTCTTCCAATAATGAACAAATATGATGCTGATGCCGAACCAGACTTTGCTATTGTTTCCTTGATTCTCTCTCCCTCTTCCTTCAGGCGATTTTGGGTTTCCAGATCAGAGTAGTTCTCTATCCTTTTGAATGCATCATCAATCTCCTTAATCAAATTGTGAAATGTTGCTTGATTCTTTGGATCTTCACACTCATGTTTCCTCTTACAGAATAGGCAGTCGACGGGATGCGTAGAATCGAAGACCTCCAGCTCCCTCAGCTCCAAACTGTTCACTATGTTCATGATTCTCTGTTTGGTGAGGGTTTTGTTATGGGTGATGCCGAGCAAAGAATCGATCCGCGCTAACCATTCATGCTCAAGTTCATCTGCTTTCTGCGCCTCAGTCTGGTCTCCATCACAGTAAGCCTCCTGAAGTATGAAATCGCCACCATTCTTCAGTACACGCTTCATCTCGGCCAACACCTTGCCTATATTTGCAAGATGATGCAGAGAATGGGACATGCAAACAGTGTCAAAAGACTCGTCTTCGAACTTCAAAGTCTCGGCGTTCATCTCAAAGAATCGCACGGGCTTTCCTTCAAACCGCTTCTTTGCAGATTCCATCTCCTTTTTTGAGGTGGCTGAAGCGCAATAATCTATTCCCACAAAAGAATCATAATCCTTCAAAGTCTTCATTAGAGTATCAATAAACCCTCCGCCGGCTGTGGCAACATCCAATATTCTACCGCCAGAAACGGATTCCAGCCTTTTCGCTATCTTGCTTGCGTTAGATGATGCCAATCCCTTTGGCAAGTCTTCCATTTCCATCTTCCCATGTTCTGAGAAGTCCCCAATGGAAATAAGCCTTGCGCGTTACAAGTTGTGAAATAACAGGGGGGTTTCGGGAGACGTCTCCACATTGGTGGGGGGTCAAATCCCACTCCCGGCTCGGGGGTAAGCTTGGGCAGGGTCACAGAAGAGAGCGAATTCGTCTGCAAAGAACAGGAAAAGAGGGGCGTGCGGGAGATTTGAGACGTAGTGAAGAGGTCCGTTATCGCCGCTCTTGAGTCGGGATTCATAAAGCCAATATCTCTGGGAAGGTGAAAAGTCACGTGCGTAATAGGTGGTCGTATATGAACTGTCAGTCCATCCCAGTTCTGCTATTTCTGCTGATAGCGTCTTTTGGGATCCCGATTCACAGTGTCTCAGGGGACGATGATTCAGACCTCCAAGTCTTGCCGCTCACGCAGCATTTGGTTGTGGACCTCGTGTACACCGATATGGCTAGGTTCAACTTCAACATAACCAACTCCGGCACCCAGCCGAGGTCGATCATGATTCAGCACCAACCAGTACCAGATTGGGGGGAACGCATTGACTATCAGTTCACGGTCCAGCCCGGCGGAATCGACACGGTCTGGATCAACATGGTGTACAACTGCCCAAGTTCCGACTTTAATGGAACAACCTACACCGCAACCTACGGCGTGCTCGCGTGGCACGTTAACCCTCCATTTGGCGAATACGTAGCCGCGAACGTAACCATAACATGGACGGTGATCACTTCATGGAACTGGCAGTTCTGTAGTGGAAGCGGAAAGGTGCTTGATGCCAACACTTCAGCCCCGATTCCAGGTGCCTACGTCGGCTTCGGGATGCCCGGCCTGTTCGGAAACCCGGGGAATCCAATCGTTTCGCAGGCCGACGGATGCTATTTGGCAGATAGGGTGCTTCCAGGGATTTCAGGCATCGCGATCGCGATGGCCCGTGGATATCAGACATACGTCAACGCCGACTACTATGTGCCTGCAGATTCACTGCAGCCCGTTCAACAGAACTTTGAGCTGATTCCCTCTGGGACAGTAGGGAACTACAGCTTGGAATGGAACTCGACCCTGCTCAGCCCCATCTACTACGGAGCGATCTCATCTGACTTCAAGACCGTGATCCTGGCGGGAGGCGAGCATGGAACAGCAAGCTACCACGCGTCAGCCTCGCCGTCTTTCAGCAACCTCTATTATACCTATATGTTTGATACTAACGGAACAATGCTCTGGAGGTTCGGGCCTGTAACCAACTCCAGCGATCCCCACGACTCAAGCGACACTTATGGAGGGTTCTGGAGCGCCGCCATAACGGGAGACGGCTCCCTAGCGGCCGCAGGAACCACCAACGGAGAGCTCTTTGTCTTTGATAGGCACGGCTTGCTGTGGTACGTCAACGCAACAGGCCCAGGCGCGGGGGTGGCATTTGCAAAGTTTTCTCCAGACGGAGAATACCTGGTGGACACTGCTTTTCGCGGCACGATTGAATACAGGAACGCAAAGACAGGCACGATCCTCTGGACTGCGCGCACTGACGAGTTTGCCGATGGGCGAGCAATTCTTTTCAGTGCTGATGGTAGCAAGCTGCTGTTTGGGACTTCAGTGCTGCGGATGTTTGACACTGCAAACGGAACCCAGCTGTGGGCCAGAGTGACGAATGGGTTCATATGGCCGACCGCGATTGTCGCGACGCCCGACTTCTCCTTAATAGTTGTTGGCACCGGGAAGGGCGGTAGTATTTGGGCCTATGACGGTGACGGCAACTTCAAGTGGGAGTTCGATACAACAAGCACAGCGGTTAACTGGGTGTCCATGTCAAGCGACGGTTCCGTCATCGCCGTGGGGGCAAGGGACGGCCTCAGGGTCTTCAGCCCGGATGGAAAGCTGCTCTGGGGGATCTGTGGCCTCGCAACCATCCTTCCTTGGCTTGGCGACGTGACGGCGGGAGCCGTGACCCCGGATGGCCGCTACATTCTCGCTGGCACAGACGGCTCCACAGTCTACGTAAGTGACTTCGACGTCACTCCTAACGGTGCCTTGCTCTTTGACGTGAACGGCACCCTCCTCTGGAGCGACTTCTGGAACACCACGGCGACGAAGTGGTCGCCTCCCGACTTCGGGAAGCCAATGTTTGCCGCGATATCCAGCGATGCCAGCACTTTCGTTTTTGGGTCCACTGACAACATGGTGAGAATATACCATGGGGCAGTCGTGGCGACGCCGGCTTCTCAGAACGTCAATCATGTTATTGACCATAGTATTCAAGCAGATGGAAGAGTTTTCCATGTTGTTACAGAAAGCAACTCGACTGTGTCGGATCTTGTCTTAGATCAATCACAAATAGAGTTCAATGTCTCTGGTGATTCTGGCGCTGTTGGATATTTCAACGTGACAATTCCAAAGTCTCTGATGAACTGCACAGAACTTGACGATTGGGTCGTATGGGTTAATGGTTCACAGCTTCTTCCGCCTGACTTCCCCACGCCAACTGAAAACGCAACACACGCATTCATACACTTCACTTGCACGTTTGCTTCCACGTTACAAGTAACTATTAAAGGAACACATGTGGTTCCAGAGTTCTCATCACCAACCATTCTGTCATTATCCATTGCAACAACGCTTCTAGCAATCGTAGTCTACAAAAGAGGAAATGGTAAACGGTCAAGACTCTGGAGATAGAAGCACCTTCTGTCAGCATTTATCTAGTGCTGGAGACTGGTATACACCTGATGATAGATATATCAGATGCTTGGAAAGAAATCGGGTTTTCTGGAGACGTCTCCACTTTGACATTCTAAAGCCTTAGGTGATAACTTTTCCGTTTAGGTAGAGTTTTTTCATTTTCGCTTTCTGAAGAGCTTCCCGCCGTCTTGGTATTCGCCTGTTACAAAGTCAAACCCTGTCTCTATGAGCTTGAAAAACATCGCCATTGTTCCTTTCTACATATTGCTCTTTGTAAAGCAACTGTATCATAGTCGGATTTGCATGAGCTGGAACGATGAGTTTCAGTTCATAGGTTTCCTGTAGAATATGGTTTTTTTCTCGATTTGGAAGCCCATCTTTTGATACAGGTGAAGAGCGCCGCTGGGGTTTTCAGCATCTACTCCCAAGGCTGCCTCCGTCATTCCATGGTCTTTGAGAAGCTTGAAGCTTTGGGCAATCATTGCTTTTGCTATGCCTCTGCCTCTCCATCGACTTTTTACAGATATCAACTCTACATGACCGCGCTTGCGCCTGTATTCCATGTTTTCCCGTTCATCAATAAAGTTCAGAACTGTGCCTATGACCTCATTCTTGTGCCATGCTACTTGCCAAATCGAAGGGTTGAAGATCGGAGACTCTTGGAACCAATTGAAATCCTCATCCGATATGGGTATTTGTCCTCTCATGTCTTTGCATGCCTCGTTCCAAGCACCAATAATGGCTCGATAGTGTTCTGGCTTCACAGGGCGAACCTCTATCCCTTCAGGAAAAGGAAAATCAGGAACGTTTTCCAGGTTTGGGCGAACCATCCTGAAACCATAACGGAACACGTTGTATCCCTCGCTGGCTAAAACTGAAATCCAATCCTTTTCAGAATCTGCCACCATTGACTGGAACATGTGAGGAACATCTGTGGGATGCGTTTGAGCCATCTCTCTCAGTTTCTGTTCATTGTATCTGAGCATCGCATTGCGTATTCCCTTTCCTCTCCACTCAGGAAGAAGATCGGCAAAATGATTGTAAAGATGAAGGCCAGACGGGTCTTTGCTCCACCATATTCGAGTATAACCGACAACCTTG
>JALHSY010000050.1 GCA_022865455.1 Candidatus Bathyarchaeota archaeon | reverse complement strand
GCCCTGAGGCGGCTATCTCGCAGGGGTTCGTGGGTTCAAATCCCACCCCCCGCACTAAGACTAGACCTTGTTTTGAGCGAGCGAGACAGATTCAGCGCGCGGTTGTGACTGGACAAGTCCAAAATGCTTTTTATGTCTCTTGTTCCAGGTATACCAGTCAATAGGAAGTCCAGATTATGGAATTGAAGGGAAGTCGAACTGAGAAGAATCTGCTCGCGGCATTTGCAGGCGAATCTCAAGCCAGAAACAGATACACTTTCTTTGCCAGCGTAGCCAAAAAGGAAGGATACGAACAAATATCTGCCATTTTCCAAGAAACAGCCGACAACGAAAAGGAGCACGCTCAACTCTTCTTCAACCACCTCAAAGGAGGAAACGTAGAGATTACAGCTGCCTACCCCGCAGGCATCACTGGAGCAACAGCCGAAAACCTGAAAGCAGCGGCAGAAGGAGAAAAACTCGAGTGGGGAACACTCTATCCAAACTTCGCAGAAGTAGCAGAAGAGGAAGGCTTTGAAGATGTGGCCAAAACCTTCCGCGGCGTCGCCAGAGTCGAAAGCTACCACGAAAGGCGCTACCGAAAACTGTTAGCCAATGTGGAGCAGGGCAAAGTGTTCAAGAAAGATTCACCGATCATGTGGAAATGCAGAAACTGCGGACATGTCTTTGAAGGAACTGAAGCACCTGACAAGTGCCCCGTCTGCCATCACGACAGAAGCTACTTCGAGGCTTGGTGCGAGAACTACTAAAAGCCATCTTTCTAACTCTTAGCGCGCTTAAATTTGACGTTCACGGCTTCCGCAAGTCGTTCCAGATCCCTGTTGCTCATCCACTCAGTCTTCAAGTACTCGCAAATCCTTTCATCACTCAATCCAAGCCTTTTCGCTTCCTCAACCGCGAGCCGGTAAGCCTCAACCTCAGTCGGCCTCCTTACGTAGCTGAAGTTGTCGTCGAAAAGCTTCTTCCCCTCCATAAACTGCCTGACGTGAACCAGCTCATGAATTATGTCAAGATAAATGTCAATGATGTCGCCTTCCTTGATGTAACGCGCGCTTATCATGATGTGGCCGTCCACGTCGCTGACGCCCATGTAGCCCCACCTCCCTCCAAACTCGACATTAAGATTGCGGAGCACTTCCTCTGTCTTTTCGCCGAAAATCTTCCTGACAGCCTCAACCTTCTCGAAGCCTTTGAAGTAGTCGGTAAACGGATGAGTGGTCACTGGAACATTGCGAATTATTCCGACCTTCAACCTTGGGTCTATGGCCGTAAATCCTCCTTCTAGCCCATATTCCAAAATGACATTGCCTAGTAAAGTTTATGCTCTCGTATAAACTTTGACTCTGCTTGTATGTTCCAAATAAGAAATATGACGCCGGAAGACTTTGCGTTCGCGGTTCAGATCACAGACCAGATGAGCTGGGGACTGACTGAAGAAGACTTCGGGTTCATGATCGAGCTTGAGCCCGAAGGGTCATTTGTATTGCTTGACGGTTCGGGGAAAATCGGCATCGCCACAACCGTCAGCTTCGGCAAGATAGGGTGGTTTGGAAACCTGATCGTCAGCGAAAAACGCCGAAAGCAGGGCGCAGGGTCATCACTAGTCAAGCACGCCATCAAATATCTAAGAAGCAAAAACGTGGAAACTGTCGGTCTGTACGCATACACTGAGAGAATTCCGTTCTACGAGAAGCTTGGCTTCCAATTCGACTCAGAATTCACAGTTCTGAAAGGAACAGCCTTCTCTTCCCAAGTCAAACCCAACCTGAAACGAGTTGAGAAGCAGGACGTAAGCAAGATCATCGACTACGACAGCTCCTGTTTCGGTGCATCGCGGAGAAAGCTACTTGAGCCTATTCTCTCTGACCCAGACAACCTTTGCTACATGCACGTTGAAGACGGGCAAATATCAGGGTACGCAGTGGCTAAAGTGTACAGAGGAGTAGCTGAGCTTGGACCGCTAATGTGTCAACAAGGACGCGGCGACGTCGCCATCAACCTTTTAAGAACCATTCTCAGGAAGTTGAAGGGGCGAGAAGTCTCGATGTGCGTCGCTGAAAAAGAGAACTCAATTGTCAACATGCTGAAAGAATCCGAATTCAGCGAAAGCTTCCGCGTGGCAAGAATGTTTCTCGGCAGGCCAGTCGGCGGAAACTACATCTACGTGGCCGAATCCTTGGAGAGAGGCTGATAAGCCATTGTCAGCCAGCCTAGGCAGAATAATCCTTGAAGACTTCTTGAAAAGCTCTTGGCCAAGCGTCGAAGCGATAGTGAAGGAACTGGCCACGTTCAAAGGCAATGACCGAAGACAGTTTTCCCTTTTCCACTTCAAGGATAGCAAGAGGGATGACTTTACTCTTGACGGCGGCCACTTCTTTCTGAGATCTTCGGTTGAGTACTCCAATCCACAGCTAACCGTCGAGGAGGTTCAGGGCATCATAGCCGCTCGGCTGCTCGAGGTCTGCGGAAACTACCTTTACCAATATGGCTTGCACGGGGTCAATCAGAAAGATGTTGACCAGATATGTGAAATGCTGAACACCCCAGCTCACGGAGTAATCGTGCCTTTCCTTCTCAATACTGACGAAATAGAACCAGACAGGTATTCAATGAACCCACTGAAAGAGTCAATAGTCAACAGCGGACAAAGCGCCTTTCCGTGCGCGACAGTCAAAACCGACACGCTGCAAATAGACCAGAAGTTCGCACAGAAATACGAAGGTTCACTAGTCTGCAAGGAAGAGGTCGAACTGATAGCCCGCCACCTTCAAACCTGCAACAACAGGTACGTAGACATGGTTGACGCAGTGAAATACGAACAGCTGGAACATCTGTCAAAACTCTTCGGAATCAACCTCAACGTCTACTCAATGCGCATGCCATTGACAATCCTAAAGGCCGAGTCAACAGATGGACTGCTGCACCACATCATAAGAGAAACCCACAGAGACTATCAAGCCATTGAGTGCGTCTACCTCTGCATGGGAAGAAGCATGAAAAACCTGACCACACTTCTGACCGTCCCTCACTCGCAAAAGGGCTTCGGTTCAAAACGCGCGGCTAGGGGTCGACTCTATTTTGAAGGAACAAAGCTGAAAAGCGCCAAGGTAGACTATCGAACGGCCCTGCTTTATCCCAACGCAATCGACCCAAGCGACATCAGTGTTGCAAAGGCCGACGACAGTTTCACAGTTGAAGGAGATAAGCTCGTAAACTACGATTTCAAAACAACTCCCTCATCACCGCAATTCCACCTGTACTCCTTAGCGTCACCAGAAAACGCGGTGTTGTGGCATGGGATCGGTGCGTTCGGAGCTTCAGAATTGCTGAAAAGTTACACGACCACTCGCATGGCGTGCGGCAGAGAACTGTTCATAAGAGGTCTCAGCGAGAAATACGGCGTAGACATGAAGATTCCTCTGCAATTCAATCTGGTGCCGAAACACATGTGGTTCCATCCCGTGCACCGCAACATAGATGCAAGCATCGGCTGCGTCCAAAACTTGAAAGATCTGGCTGACCTAGGCATGAAGATGGAACAGCTTCCCACAGACCAGTACATACGCAAATGAGGTGGAATCCCGACGTTCTTCAAACAGATCAAACACCGCGGCGACAACTTCTCCTACATCGTTGCGGACAATGTCACTAAAGAAGCGGCTGTCGTTGACCCCAGCTTCAACGCAGACGCAATAATCATATTGGCTAAAGACAAAGGCCTGAAGGTGAAATGTGTCATGAATACTCATGGTCACGGCGATCACGTTGCCGGCAACGAAGATATCCGATCGAGCTTCGGCGCAAAGGTCGTTGCTCACAAGCTGTCCCATGTCAGCAAAGACGTCGGCGTGGTCGACGGTGACATTATCAAAGTCGGCACGATCGTAATTAGGGTGCTTCACACGCCTGGGCACACGTCCGACAGCATATGCCTGCTCCTTGACAACAAACTGCTCACTGGTGACACCCTTTTCGTGGGAGAATGCGGCAGAACAGACATGCCCGGCGGAAGCGCCAGAGAAATGTACCACAGTCTATTTGACAAGTTATTGAAGCTTGATGACAAGGTTGAAGTCTATCCCGGCCACGACTACGGCTCGAGACCCTCCTCAACAATCGGCGAAGAGAGGAAAACAAACTACACCTTAGAAAAGCGGACTCCAGAAGAGTTCATAGAATTCATGAACGAACCCTAGCCTAGGCTTCTTGATCTGCACGCTTTACGCACCTCATAAGTCCATCAGACACTAAAATCCACAGCCACCATGAAGCAATCATTGCAAGTAATTTGAACAATCAAAACCTCCCATACTAGCAATTCAAGCTGAGAATCTGCAGGAAGTTCAATCTATATAAAGGGGGGTTAAAACAGCCTCAGAAACCCGTTCTTTGCTCACATTTTGTCGCTCTTAGTCAAGTCTCGAAGCCTGCTGACTCCGTCTATCTCTTTTATGAATTTAGCCACGCTTTTCGGAACAAGCTTTTCCCAGCTCTCGCCCTTCAGCATCTTCTCCCTAATCAGGGTCGAAACATAGACTTTTCTGCTGAAGAAACGCACTGGTTTGACCTTGTACCCTGCTTCCGTGAAGAGCCTCCGCGTCAACGGCTCATTTGAAAAGACAACATCAAAACGAGGCGTATACCCTTCAAGAGCAGAGACCCACAGCATGTGCAAGTGCACGTCGGGAACAGGCACAATCCAGACTCGGGAACGGTCTATCCGCGCTTCTTCTAACGCCTTGCGAATCATCACCAATCTTTCGCCGGCTGTAAACGGATTATCAATATTGTGGCTGTACTGGGCACTGCCGATGACGATGACCAACTCTTCAGCGTCTTCCAATATGCTCTTCACGGCGCCAAGATGCCCCAGATGAACAGGCTGAAACCTTCCGACGTAAAGCCCGCGCTTGACCATCGAAACAACCCCACAGAACCTATTATTCTGTCAAGGTGAATTAACGTTTACCCTTCTCAAGCCTTCTCAAAACAGACTCCACTGGAAACACGTGCAACTTCTTGCCGTTCACAGGCACTTCACGTTCAGAAGTGTAACCCCTCCTCTCGCGGATCAGAAAACTGCGTTTCACGTCCAAACCACCACCATACCCGCCTAAAGTCAAATCTGAACCGACAACTCTGTGGCATGGAACGATTGGCGGAAAAGGATTTCTGGCCATAACATTGCCCACTGCCCTCGGTCCGCCGCCAACGGCCTTGGCAACCCCTCCGTAGGAGGACACGTATCCAGTTGGAATCGAACGCGTCGCCTCAAGCACTCTTCTAGTGTAATTTGGCAAGTGTTTCGTGGCTAAGCGAAAGCTCTGAGAAGAATCCTTTCCGTCGTAAATGCCCTTCAACATCGCAATCAGCCGCTCAGCGAGAGCCGAAGGCTCATCCAACCGTTGAAAAGGAACATCAAAAGGAATGCTTTCTCGCAAGCTTCGCAGAGCATCCCTTTCGCTTGAAGCAAACGTTGTGGCGAAAACCTCTGTCTCGTCGGAGGCAACGCCAAACCAGACACGTTCTACGTTCTTGACATAGACGTTCAGCGTTTAACGTCACCTGCTGGAAGGTTACGAAGCCAGAGTATTTAGCTTGTTGCCCGAAAAAAGCCTTAAATATAAGCCGACTCAAGCCGTTTTTTTGGGTGGATGATACGAGTGCTTCTAGTTATGAACGGTTGGTATGTGGGAACTGTGGAAAACCGTTAGGATTCATGCGCTTAGACGTGAAAATCTATCCCCCGAAAACATTGATACGACTTGCTGCTGGCGGACCAATAGCAAACGTGGAAAAAGAGGTTTACTGTCAAGAATGCTTTAGACAGTTGGCCGAAAGCAAAAAAGAACATAGCCCGCCAACGCAACAACATGAGTAAGCTTAATAGATTGTCTGTAATATATCAACGACAAAGGTGAACTGCATGGAAAAACAAGGACAGCAAGGAGGATACCTCTGGGTTCCAGGTGCAACAACTGTTGGAGTAGTCTGCAAAGACGGAGTCGTGTTGGCTTCTGAAAAACGTGTTTCATACGGCTATCTCATAGTCAGCAAAGGTGCAAAGAAAGTCTTCAAAATCACAGACTGCATAGGCGCGGCCTGTGCAGGGCTCGTTTCAGACATGCAGATTCTTGTCAGAGAGGTAGAAGCCTACGTAAACCTGTTCAGCTTAGACGTAGGCAGACCCATCTCAGTGAGATCGGCAGCCAAACTCATGTCAAACCTGCTCTTCAACAACAGATTGGCGCCATTGATCACGCAGACAATTGTCGGAGGCGTTGACGAGGAAGGTGCGTCAATCTACGTTTTAGACGTTCTGGGTTCAGTAATACCCGACACATACACGGTTGTGGGGTCTGGGACAGAAGTTGCCATCGGAGTAGTCGAGGAGGGCTACAGGGAAAGCATGACTATGGAAGAAGCAAAGGATCTGGTCACCAGAGCAATAAAATCAGCCGTGAGCAGAGACATCATGAGCGGCGATGGCATAGACTTTCTCCTCATAACCAAGGAAGGAATGACGGAAGAAACGATGAAGTTCTAGGCTCCGACTGTTCTGTAAAAAGCTTAATCAATAATCCCTATACTACAACCTATTGCTACTACAAGAGGAGAGCATAATTTGCCATTTCAGCTAATCGAAGAAGAAGGAAAATTCTTGGTTGAGATTGCCCGCAAGGCCGTCGAGGAGTATCTGAAAACCAAGAAACACATACGTGCACCCGAAAGCCTTTCCAAAAATCTTCTACAACCCTGCGGCGTGTTCGTCACAATTAACCGACTAGAGAATGGAGAAAAAAAGCTGAGAGGTTGCATCGGATACCCATACCCAACCACTCCATTGGTTCAGGCGGTCATCGACTCTGCCATAAACGCCGCCACCCAAGACCCACGTTTCCGCCCACTTTCGCAGGGTGAGCTTGACAAGCTGGTTTTCGAGGTGAGCGTTCTTACACCGCCACAGATAGTAGAAGTCAAGAAACCGAAAGAATATCCCACCCAAATCAAGGTGGGCGAAGACGGATTAATCGTCGAAAGAGGCATGTACAAAGGCTTGCTTCTGCCACAGGTGCCTGTTGAGTGGGAATGGGACGAAGAGGAGTTTCTGTGCCAATGTTGTGTTAAAGCTGGGCTGTCTCCCGATTACTGGCTGATTGAAGGCACGAGGATTTACAAGTTTCAAGCCATAGTTTTTGAAGAAGAAAAGCCTCGAGGAGAAGTCAAACGCAGAATCCTCAGCGGGAAATGACTTTATGCGCGTTTATTTTGCTCCTTGCGGCATCGGCTTGGGACATGTTGGAAGGAGCATTCCGATAGCAAGGAAACTCTTGGCGAAAGACGTTGATGTAATGTTTTCCACGTATAGAGAAGGGATACGTTATGTCGAACGAGAAAAGCTGCCACTCACAAAGGCGCCGCCTATAGGGTTTCAAGTCAAACCTGACGGCACAGTGGATTTCAGACAAACCGCAGTCAATCCAGGTCCTTTCCTTGCTTCTTTCACTCTTCTGGAGCAGGTCAACGCGGAAATTGAAGCGATTGTCAAGTTCAAACCTGACGTCGTTGTTTCAGACACACGCATTTCTCCTTTGCTGGCGGCGAGGATTCTGCGAATACCCAGAATCTGCATCTTAAATCAGTTCCAAGTAATAATACCTCGCAGAAAACGTTTCTTGCGCTTAGCTAAACTGGCAGACGTTGGGACTCTTACGCTTGTCGGCAAGGTGTGGACCAGCGGAAACACGGTTTTGATACCTGATTTTCCTAAGCCCTATACGATATGCGCTGGCAACCTGAACATCCCCAAATCTTACAGGAAAAACGTCAAGCTGATTGGACCGCTACTGCCTGTTCGCCCGAACGAGCTGCCCGATGAAACAGAACTTAGGAGAAAACTGAAGCTGGCAAGTGGCAAACCAGTCGTTTTTGTGCCGATAAGTGGGCCTGTCATGGAAAGAGCGTTCCTAACAGGGATTCTGAGGAAGATTCTGCTTGGATTTCCAGACGATTACGAAGTTGTTGTTTCCCTTGGCTACCCGAACACCGACGACAAGCCCGCACGGCACGGCAACGTCACAATTTTCAAGTGGCTTCCAAACCGTTTCGAATACCTCAAAGCCTGCGACTTGATAATCGGCCGAGCTGGACACGGAACCATAACGCAGAGCATGTGTTACGGTAAGCCAATGATACTTGTTCCAACACCAAGCCACACAGAACAAATCATCAACGCAAAACAGGCTATGGACCTCGGCGTGGCCGAAATCATTCAGCAAAAGGAAGTCAGCAGAGAAAGTCTTCTGAAGGCCGTTGCTCGAATCTTGTCAAGTGGT
>JALHSY010000250.1 GCA_022865455.1 Candidatus Bathyarchaeota archaeon | reverse complement strand
GCGAGCAGATACAGCCCTGCCACAAAGTTGCCAATGGTTTGCTGGGATGCAAAACCTACGGCAGCGCCTCCAAGAGCGGAGAAGGCTACGAACCATTCTGTCGTCAATCCTCCAACCCTGACAATTGATGCCACGGCGCCGATCAGAATTAGGATGCGGAAAGTCAAGACCAAGCTGTTCGTGACATTCGGTTCCAGCCTTGCTCGCTTCGCGAACCTTCTGAGGTAACTGGTTATCACTCTTTCAAGAATGAATGCTGCCAAGGCTACAGTGGCCACAGTGAGAATCTGCGACCAAGTAGCGCCGAAGATGGTTGACGAATTCAAATAGTCAAAGAATTCCTGCCAATCCAGTCTTCTTTCACCTTGTTTTTACATGTTCTAACGGCGCTTTTTTATAAACTCTTTCATACTCGCTAGCAACACAGTCGCATATCTTTATATCAATCATTCCCGAAACGCTACCGCTATGACCCAAAGAGAAAAAGCAAAGACGGTCAGAACTTTCGCGCTGGGGTCATTCCTGAACGATTTTGGTTCAGACATGATCTACCCCATCTGGCCACTGTTCGTGACTACCGTCCTGCAAGCTGACATGACTATCCTAGGGTTCATCGACGGCTTAGGCGACGCTATCGTTTCGCTGTCGCAAGCCGCTTCGGGCTATGTTTCGGACAGGACAAGGAAAAGGAAAGTCTTCGTCTGGACAGGCTACCTTTTCGGATCGTCATCAAGAATCGGCTATGCATTATCCACAGCATGGCAGCATCTGATCCCCTTCAGAATTCTTGACAGAGCAGGAAAAATGAGAGGCGCGCCAAGAGACGCCATCATCGCAGACGTTTCCACAGACGAGAACAGAGGCAGAAACTTCGGACTGCTCCGAGCAATGGACAATCTTGGCGCCGTCTGCGGCATCATAGTCTGCATTCTGTTTTTCGGGCTGTTGGGCTACAAGAACCTGTTCTTGATAGCTGCAGTCCCATCAGTAATCGGCGCACTACTGGTTCTTTTCATGATCAGAGAGGCAAAACCGTCGGGTGGTAGGCTCTACAAGGGGCTTTCCATGAAAGACCTAGACACAAACTTCAGACTGCTTCTCTTCCTAAGCGCGGTGTTCGCCTTGGGCTCTTTCAGCTATTCCTTCTTGCTGATATACGCGAAACAATTCGGGTTTCAAACAGAGCTCGTGCCTGTCCTGTACCTGATATTCACCGCTGTTGCTTCAATCTTCTCTTGGCCCTTTGGAAGGCTTGCAGACAAAGTCGGCCGAAGATCGGTTCTCATATTGTCCTACTTTTTCTGGGGCCTAGTGTGCCTGAGCTTCGTGTTTGTGGAAAGCTACCTTGCAATCATCCTGACGTTTGTCCTGTACGGTTTGCACAAAGGAGCCTTGGAGCCAGTGCAGAAAACCCTCGTGTCAGAACTTGCTCCAGCCGAGTACAGAGCCAGCGGCTTGGGAGCGTTTCAAATGGTGATTGGAATCTTGGCGCTGCCCTCTTCTTTCATAGCCGGTGTGCTGTGGGTCAACGTGAGCCTATTTGCACCTTTCTATTTCTCGCTGGGCCTAACCCTTCTGTCAATCGTGATGCTGTTGTTCGTCAAGGAAAGGTAAGCTGAAACATCAATCCAGTTTCGCTTCTAGTGGCGTCACGATTGTAAGACCAATGAAAGATTCTGGGTGCGAAAGCTTTTATTGGAGTTCAAAACTTATTCTGCCAATACCTCTAGAGGATGTTGCTCCATGGCCTTGCAAAAGGGAGACTTCATAATAATAGATTACGTCGCAAAAGTGAAGGAAACAGGAGAAATCTTCGACACCACAAACGAGGAAGTCGCCAAAAAAGAGCACCTGTACAAGGAAGGCGACATCTACGAACCAAAGCTTGTAGTGATAGGTGAAGCATGGGTTCTAAAGGCGTTAGATGAAAGCCTAACCACGATGGAAATAGGCAAGCCCACTTCAGCGGAGATACCTCCCTCAAAGGCCTTCGGCGACCGCGACGCCGAGAAAGTCAGACGCGTTCCGTTGAGGCAGTTGCTTGCGAAAGAAATAACGCCCAGCATCGGACTGCGCATTGAATATGGCGGAAAAATGGCCACTGTGCGAGCTATAGGTGCAGGCCGTGTTCTTCTGGATTTCAATCCGCCGCTGGCGGGAAAGACGCTTGTCTACGAAGTTACGGTTCAGAAGAAACTTGAAACAGCTGAAGAACGCATCGCAGCAATCATTCACCGTAGAATACCTGCTGTAGAACAGGCGAAGTTCGAGTTTGCAGTTAAGCCAAAAACTGTCTGCGCGGAAATGCCTGAAGAAGCTTTCTACTTGGAAGGGATACAGGTAGCGAAGAGGGGCATAGTGATGGATGTGCAAAAGTTCTTCCCACAGATAACCAGCGTCAAGTTCACCGAAACGTTCAAAGT
>JALHSY010000249.1 GCA_022865455.1 Candidatus Bathyarchaeota archaeon | reverse complement strand
GAGCTGGGCACACTGGGGAGACCGCCGTCGATAAGACGGAGGAAGGAGCGGGCCACGGCAGGTCAGTATGCCCCGAATCTCCCGGGCCACACGCGAGCTGCAATGGCAGGTACAATGGGTTCCGACCTCGAAAGGGGAAGGAAATCTCTAAACCCTGCCGTAGTTGGGATCGAGGGTTGAAACCCACCCTCGTGAACATGGAATGCCTAGTAATCGCGCGTCACTATCGCGCGGTGAATACGTCCCTGCTCCTTGCACACACCGCCCGTCGTTCCACCCGAGCGATTTTTGGGTGAGACGTGGTCTTTGTTGGCTGCGTCGAATCTGAGTTTCGTAAGGGGGGAAAAGTCGTAACAAGGTGGCCGTAGGGGAACCTGCGGCCGGATCACCTCCTAAGTAAATAGCAGCCTTTGCGAAGGCGGCTGGAGGAGAAAGCATGGAACAGCCATGGGAAACGCCAAAGCCCAATTCAAAACAATAGTTTTTGCAGGACAAGACTTGCCACATGTCAACTTCGTCTGTTAGGTTGCAATCGTTGTGGCCTAGGATCTCTGAGGCTGGTTTACCCGCACTATGTATGGGTTAAACTTAGCCTTCTAGAATTCTGCCCTTGCCGTAAGGGATGAACTCTCTAATCTCCTCAATCGACACGTTCAATACCGTTTCGCGCAGCTCTCTCGGCAGTTTACGACCCAAAGACGTCAGAACACGGTTAAACAGTTCTTTGCCCTCAACGTCTCCTGGCACGATTACAACATAGGCGTTCAACTTAGCCCTGACAGCCTCAACTGGTCCACCGCTGATTCTAGCCCGACTCTCTCTGTCACTGATTGCAACACCAACCGCTATCCTAAGCGGGGTGCCGCGCATCCAATTCCTTTCTCCACGAACGACGAACGCCCCATGTGCAACAGACTCGCCTGAAGGCCCACCCTTACTCAGTTGTTCAGGTCTGACCCAGTAAACATCAACGCTTCCGAAACCTTCACGCCAGCCTCTCGAAAACGCAGCCGCAAACTCGCCAGCCTCACGTAAACACTGCTCACTAGGCTTCTTTCCCTCAGTCTTAACCACGACGAACGGCGCGCCGACGATGTCAGCGTGAAAAACCACATCCTTATCCTCAGTGTACTTCTTGACAAGAACCTCATTGCTCGTTGCATCCTTGCCAGCCACAACCAAGAAACCGTCTGAGGAGACAAACCACCTGAACTTTTCAAACCACTCCTTATGCTTTACCTTGTGCTTGGCAAGCTCTTGCATGGCCTCAGCAGGCTTTACCTGCTCAAGCTCCTCTGCCTTATGCATTTTCTTCTCCACCTCAGTCAGCTTCCTGCGGGAATCTTCCAAAGCTGCTCTGGCACCTTCCAGTTTCTGCCTAGCTTTCTTGCCTCGTTCGTAAAAAGACGCTGCATTCTCAAACAAGCTTCTTTGCAGTTCCAGACCAAAAATCAAACCTTCGACGCAGACATTGGCTGTCAAACCCTTAGAATCGAGAGACTCAAAAAACACGCTAGGCTTCAGTCCAGCCTTCTTCTCAGACAAGACCTCAGAAACAACGGCGTTCCAGTTCTTTCCCATCTGTTTTCCAACAGAGAATTTGTCCAACAAAGCTTGGAAGTCACCGCTATAGGCGTAAATGGTGTCTCCGATCCTTTTGTCTATGTCAGCCTTAGCTTCTGCCTCAGCCATCACCTTCTCTTGATCTGCAATGATCCGCTTCAGCCTCTCTGCTTCCCTCTGCAGCCGGCCAACTTCCACGCCAGCCAAAGCCTTCTCAACAGCCGTGACTCTAGCATAAAACTCGTCCAAAGCCTCGTTGAAACCCTCGTAAGACTGAAGCCTGAAGCCCTCGTAACGCTTGAGCTTGAAAGGGACCACATCAAGAAGACTGTCGCTTTCATCAAGAACTATAGTGGGCTCCAAATCACGAGTTTGAACACGCGAAAGCAGAGCACGCAAACCATCAGAAATGCTGTCAATTTCTTTCTCGCCCAAGGCATCACAGTGTTTGGTCTTGTCAACACCAGCTCTCAGCAAGGCCTCTTCCGCATAAACCCCGCCCACACCCAAGAAACGCGCAACCGCCCTGACAACCTCAACATCGCCGACACCTTTCAAGATAGAACGAAATTCCTCTTTGCCTATCTTAGACGGGTTCTTGCCGCTTGAGGGCGGAAAAACAAAGGCCTCACCGCAAAGAATGTTGCGGTCTCGCATCCGCTTATAGCTCAAGGCCTGCAGAATTCTGCCGTCTTCTCCCACGAGGATGACGTTTCCTTCACCGAAAAGCTCCAGAACAAGCCTCACCACGCCAGCGCTGGTCTTGAAACTGAGGATCACAATCCGTTCAAACTCGTACTGCTCAAGGCTCGTCAACCGACTGTTCCGCAGATACTTGCGCAAGGCCATGCAAAACGCAGGCGGCGTGAGCGGCTTCTCCAAGACGTAAGAAGTCAAGTGCAATCGTCTTCCAGCCTCCAATACCAGCCTCAACTCAGGCTTGTCTGGCTTATGCAACTTCAGCAGCAGAGTTTTCCCGTCAAGCTGGTAGACGCTGTTCACACGAGAGTCGATGATACATTCTTGAAGTTCGTAAACGACCGCCGCCACGTCGAAGCTCGTGAACTTCTTCTTACCCAAGGCTTCAGCACCACTTGCAGAAAATATGCTCTAAGACACTATAAATAGGCAACTTTAAATCTGAATTCAAAATATAAGTTGCAAAGGCGCTGAAGCATCATGAAACCTCTGGAAACCATCTACTGGCTAAGACTTGGCTTAGGCATAGCTGCAGCCCTCATATGTATTGGCTACGGACTG
>JALHSY010000248.1 GCA_022865455.1 Candidatus Bathyarchaeota archaeon | reverse complement strand
TTCACCTTGTCTGGTTGTTTACGTTTTGTTTATGTTAAAAGACTTTCCTTACAAGGTTTATCTCGGCGGGTGCATTTAGGTTGTTTTTGGAGCCGATGATGCAAGAAGAGCCGTCTGAAACGTGACGAATATCATTAAGGGCTGAGGCTTCATTTCAACCGATATGATAACCTCGCCATGGACAGCAATCTTGGCTCCACTTTCCCTTCTTCAGTTCTCTTTCGTATTTCAAACACGTTGGGGACTTCTTCGTTCTTATCTAGACTCCAATGTCCGTATTTTGTCGAAGTCTTGGTTGAACCTGTATATAGGGGTAGAAACTCAGCAGAGCACACGAGTCTCCAAAAACTAACCAGGAGTAGGCTGTATTGGCTCTTTTGAACACCGGCAAACAATCCGGCCTCTGTTCTTATTCAGCGTTTTTGTTTTCGTGGCAGATGAATCTCTAGCATTCCCTTCTTGAACTTGGTTTTCATCTTTTTCATCTGCACAGCCACAGGAACCTGCATGTGAGCATGAAACCTCTGAAACTCGCCCTTATGATGAGTCACACCCAACTCCTTGAAACTCATCTTCCGCCTCATCTCCGCCGAAATCTCAAGAGTACGCTGATCCAAAGCCTTAACCTTCAACGAACTTTCCTTCGTCAAAGGCAAATCCACCGTCACAACCACCTCAGTCGGCAAAACCCTCATGTTCTTCAACGGCTCCATCGTACTGGCCTTCAAATTCCAACTAGGACCCTCCACAAACGATTCTCTCCACCTGTCAAGCTCCCGCTCCATATCATCAAAATATTCGTCAAAAATGTCTATGAACGAACGCTTTTTCTTTTCAATCGCCATACCCGCCAACCTCCCTACGACACGTACATCGGGATGTCGTACTCCTGTCCCTTCTTCATGTTCGACATCTCCTGCTGTGTCCGCTTCATCACGTCCCTCGCCTTCACGCGAATCTCCTCGCCCTTCTCCAAAAGCTTCGCGATGTCAACTTTCACCCCAGTGATTCCAGCCAGCCCCTTCAAAACTTCCGCAGCCGCCTCTGGATCAGGATAGTTATAGAAACACTGCGCAAGCAAAGTCACAGCAGGTACACCCAACTGCGAACACCGCTGCAGCATGATCGCCTGAGGACCAACCATGTACCCCTCGCTCAATATCTCCACGCCTCCGTCCTTGATGGTCTTCAACATCTCTGCGCTTGAACCGGCAGCAAACACCTTCAACTCCTTAGCATCCTGCCTCTCTTCAAGAGGGATACCGCTCAACGAAACCATCATCTTGACATTCTTGCTCTTTCCCCAATCAATCAAAGCATACATTATCGGATAAATAATATCGGCAGACAATGGCGTTTCCGAAACAACCAACAAGACACTGTCATTCCCAAAAACCCTGATCGGCGAATGCGGCAGCCCTTCATGCAAAACGATAATTGGCGGCAGCAACGTAGAATCCAGATACGCCACTTCGTCCAAGTCAAGCTCCTCTATCAGATGCGAAGCAGCTATGACGCCGACCAATCCAACATCTGGAAAACCAAACATCATGATTGTGCCAGACGGGATTTTCCTTTTCTCAATAATCTTGGCTTCTTCAGTCAACTTTGGTCCCCAGGATATTCCTCTAGCTTGCTGCGTGTAAAAAGCTTATGGAAGTTAAACTTAAAGAGCGGAATACCTATTTAAATCCGTGAAGAATTCCTAATCTGGAGAAGATAATGTCTATAGACCGTTTAGGCTCTTCGCTTTACGAAGCAATAAGAAAAGTGTTTAGGGCGTCAGTAATTGACGAGGCCACTGTCAAGGAACTTGTGCACGACTTACAGAAAGCTCTGCTCCAAGCAGACGTGAACGTTCAGCTCGTCCTTGACATCTCCAAGCGAATAGAGGAAAGAGCCCTGAAAGAAAAAGTTCCGCCGGGCGTCTCAAGACGTGAACATCTGATAAAAGTTGTTTACGAAGAATTAACCCGTTTCCTCGGCGAAAAGTCAATCCCAATCAAAATCGAGCCGGGAAAACGAAAAGTCATAATGCTCGTCGGCATTCAAGGCTCTGGAAAAACGACCGCCGCAGCGAAACTGGCAAGGTACTTCCAGAAAAGAGGACTGAAACCAGCAGTGGTCTGTATAGACACCTACCGACCAGGCGCATACGCGCAACTTCAGCAACTGGCAAACAGAATAAACGTGCCTTTCTACGGCGACTTGAAGGCGAAAGATCCTGTCAAAGTGGCTTTTGACGGGCTGAAGCAGTTCGGAGACAAGGACATCGTGATGATTGACACTGCCGGTCGCCACAAAGAAGAGCGAGAGCTGATCGAAGAAATGAAAATGCTTGAGAAAAGCCTCAAACCTGACGAAGTCATGCTGGTGATTGACGGAACCATCGGCCAGCAAGCAACAGTCCAGGCGAAAGCGTTCCACGAGGCAACACCAATAGGTTCGATTCTCGTCACAAAACTGGACGGCTCTGCAAGAGGAGGCGGGGCTCTGTCAGCGGTCGCAGCTACAGGCGCCCCAATAAAATTCATCGGCACGGGCGAAAAAGTGGAAGACATCGAATCATTCGTCCCCTCCCGCTTTGTCGGCAGACTCCTAGGCATGGGCGACCTTGAAACTCTGATTGAGAAAGTACACGAAGCAGAAGTCAAGGTTCCTGGAAAGAAAGCCAAGGCCATCTTGAGCGGAAAATTCACGTTGACAGACATGTACGAGCAGTTCGAGGCCATGAAAGGAATGGGCACATTCCGAAAGCTTCTGAAGATGCTTCCAGGCATGTCCTACAACATACCTGAAGACATGCTGAACACGGCTGAAGGGCGTCTGGAAAAATGGCGCGTTATGATTCAGTCTATGACGTCTGAAGAGAAGGACGACCCGAAAATCTTCAACGCCTCAAGAATGAAACGCGTCGCAAAAGGCTCAGGGACGAGCGAGAAAGAAGTAAAAGAGCTTCTGAAACAGTACGTCATGATGCGCCGAATGCTGAAAACACTCCGAAGGAAAAAGAAGCTTCCATTCTTCGGCAAAGGAATGCCGCTCGAGCTAAAATGAGTTTGACCGAGGCTTAGAAGGCTCGTAACGATGGACATTCTGGAAAAAACGTTGAGAATGCTTGAAAAGTATCCCCTTTGCGACCATTGTTTGGGGAGACAGTTCGCGTTGCTTGGCCACGGCATGGGGAATGATGAAAGAGGAAAATCAGTCAAGTCAGTTCTGGCATTTCAGGCTCATGAAGATTCTCTTTCAAAAGACAGGGACGGAGTAAAGGTTCTGAAGGTTCTGGCCACAAACGGTTTCTCGGAGACAGCGAAACAGATACTGGCAAAAATGAAGAAGCGCGTGCCGCGCAAGGCTTTTCCAAAAACATGCTTTCTGTGCGAAGGCAAGTTCATGGTATTTGAGGATTTGGCAAGGAAAGCCCTCAAACTTCTGGAAGAACTCGAATACAGCAACTTTCTGGTAGGCGTAGAACTGCCTATGAAAACTGAAGAACGCGAAGACGAATTCAAAGCCGAGTTCGAAGTAAGCCACGGCGAGAGCATGCGAAACGAGTTTGGCAGGGTGATAGGCAAAAGGCTCGCTGAGCTTAATGGAAAAACCGTCGAGTTCAAGAAGCCAGAAATCGTTGTGCTTGTTGGCCCGTTTGCCGAATCGGTCAGGCTTGCGGTGAATCCGCTCTTCGTTTCAGGACGCTACAAGAAACTTGTGAGAGGCATACCACAGTCAAAATGGTTTTGTTCAAACTGCCATGGAAAAGGATGCGAAAAATGTAACTGGACGGGGAAAATGTACCATGAGTCGGTGGAGGAACTGATTGAGGAACCTTTCCTCGAAGCAACTGGCGGCACAAAAGCTTCGTTTCATGCGTCTGGAAGAGAGGATATTGACGCCCGTATGCTAGGACCGGGCAGGCCTTTCGTTGTCGAAGCCACGGCGCCCAAGAAACGGTTTCTAGACCTCAGAAGGCTGGAAGACTCCGTGAATGCCCACGCGAAGGGCAAGGTTGAAGTGTCGCGTTTGAAGTTTGCGGATAAAGACGCGGTTAGAAGATTGAAGAAGGGTGAATCAAACCAGAAAGAATATCGTGTGACTATCGAGTTCGACGACAAAATCACGGTTAAGGACTTGCGGCTGCTCAAAGAAAAACTGACAAACGCCATGATAAAGCAGCAAACGCCTCGACGCGTCCTGCACAGACGGGCAGATTTAACGCGGGAAAAGTACATATACGACGTGAGGGTTAAGAAGTTGTCGCCTAGAAAGGCTGAAATGAAAGTACGATGCCAAGGAGGACTCTACGTCAAAGAGTTGGTGAGCGGGGATGAAGGAAGAACAACGCCCAACGTCTCAGAGCTTCTTAACAACAAAGCGAAGCCTGTGAAACTTGATGTTTTGAATGTGATTATGGGAGATTGAGCGGGTGGAAAAATGAGAGGTTCAAAAGGGTTTCGCACTGGAACGCGGCGCCTTCTGACGAAGGCACCCCGAGAACGGGGCAAGATGAGGCTGAGCAAGCTTCTGCAGGAGTACCAGCCTGGAAACCGGGTTGTCATCAAGATAGACTCAAGCGTCCACAAGGGAATGCCTCACAAGCGTTTTCACGGCAAAATTGGCACAATATTGAACAAACGAGGCAGAAGCTACGTTGTAAGCGTCTCGCAGGGAGAGGCAGTCAAGGAAATCATCGTCAGACCTGAACATCTAGAGCCTCATGAGAGCGATTAAGATGTCGAAGAAGGCTGCAACCGAAAAGAAACTAACGCTTCCAGAGGTCAAGAAGTCACTGGAGAGCATGGGCGAAGAGAGTCTAGACCAGTTCCAGCGCCGCACACTTGATTACACGTCCAAGTTTGTCAAAGTGGATCCTGAGGAGGCTCAAGAACTCGTGGGAAAACTTGTGACAGACTTCAGTCTGGACGAAGATGAGGCTGTGCAGATAGTCAACTGCATGCCAAAAAGTATCGAGGAGCTGAGAATTTTTCTCGCAGGCGGCCGCAAGATTATCGAAACGTCAAAGTTAGAGGCCATAGTCAGTCTCCTGAATGAAAATCGAAAGACAACCTAGTTTCCCTACTATTTTTTAAGCGATGAGAGGGATAAAATAAGGGCGAATATGGCAATGATGGAAAAGCAGTACGAAGAGTACGCCTTAGTTCTGGATTTCCTGCCACACGGCCGCCCAGGAATACGCGTGTCAGGGAGAGCTGGTTACCGAGCGGGAGCTCTAGTTCAATTGGTAGGTGAAGAATTCTTCACACTTCTAGAGGCGCTTGTTAAGGACGGCACGTCGCTTAAACCGCACGACCGCGTTTACGTTGGAAAGAACGCCCGTGAAGAAATAACGTACATCATTGGCAGGATAGGCTATGACGAATTGACGGCTGCTGCGAGGAACGAGCTTCCCGCGGTGATCAGCAGAATAGTGTTAAGCCGCGAAGAGCGGTTCCTCAACTTCTTCAACACTGCCCGTGCTGTAACGCCGCGGATGCACGCGTTAGAGTTGATTCCAGGCATCGGGAAAAAGTACATGTGGCAGGTCATCAACGAACGTGAGAAAAAAACCTTCGAGAACTTCGACGATCTGCAAAAGCGCACCGAGCTACCTAACCCGGTCAAACTGATTACCAAACGGGTTCTCGAGGAGCTGGCTGGCGACAGCAAGTATCGACTGTTCACGAGGGCTCAATTGCGGAACCGTCTGAGTTAACAGGGTTAGTATGAGTCTCTTAGAAAAAGCGAAGTCCTTACTTCGAAGGCATCGAACCGTTCCGAACAGGCTTATGGGACAGAACTTCATGGTTGAGTCTTCAGTCTTCAAAAGTCTCGGCAAGCACGCTTCACTGGGTCAGAACGACGTGGTGCTGGATATTGGTGCAGGCTTGGGGTTCTTAACTCGCTTTCTAGCAAGTAAGTGCCAAACTGTTCTGGCCATTGAAGCCGACTCGAAGCTTGTTGGAGTGTTGCGTGAACAGCTCAAAGGCATTTCTAACATCGAAATATTCAAGGGAAACGTGCTTAAAGCGCAGTTGCCGACCTTCAACAAGATTGTTTCAATACCGCCTTACCAAATCTCGTCGCACTTGCTTCAGTGGCTCTTCAAGAAGCACCCTGATTGCGCGGTTTTGATTCTTCAAAAAGAGTTTGCGAACCGCCTCGTTTCGCCTGTGGGAAGTGAAGATTACGGGTGGCTTACGGTTCTTGCGTATTATCATGTGGAGATTGAATTTTTCGACGAAGTTCCGAAATGGATGTTTTATCCGCAGCCAAAGGTTGACTCGGTCATCGTGCGTTTAAAACCTAAAGAGACGCCGCCGTTCGAGCTGAAGGATGAAGACCTGTTCGTACAGATGGTGCGGTCGCTTTTCACGCAGCGCAACAGGAAGGTTAGAAATGCCATATTGCCTTTCCTGAAAGGAATACGCCATAATGCGGCGGAGGATGCGTTGAAACTCGCCGAGATTGTTCCGTTTCGCGACAAACGACCGAGAGAATTGACACCAGAGGATTTCGGAGCGCTGGCAAATGCCCTCTCAGACTAAGATGACTTCGTTTGCAGATTACAAGCTTCTCATTTCGGAGCACGTTTACGATCCAGCTGAAGACTCATTTCTCATGGCTGAGAACCTAACAGTCAAACGCGGAGACTACGTTCTTGACATGGGCACCGGATGCGGCATTCTTGCAGTAGTTGCAGCTGAGAAGGCTTCAAAAGTGGTTGCGGTTGACATAAATCCTTACGCTGTTCGCTGTGCGAAAGAGAATGCGAAGGCAAACCATGTCGCGGGAAAAATCTCCGTGGTGCAGGGTGACCTGTTCGCGCCGATGAAGTCAGCAGAGGAGTTTGACTTGATTCTCTTTAATGCGCCGTATCTGCCTTCAAAACATGTTCAAGATGACTCGTGGCTTGAGCGTGCGTGGGCTGGGGGGGAAAGGGGTAGAGAAGTCATAGACCGTTTCGTCTGTGAATCGCCGAAATTCCTCAAAAAAGGCGGGTGCATCCTCTTGATGCAGTCCACGTTGTCTGATGTGGGTGAAACTCTGTGCAAGTTTAGAGAGGAAAGCTTGGAAGCGGATATTTTGGCGGCGCGTGCCTTGCCGTTTTTTGAGACGATAGCGATTGTTAGGGCTAAACGGTTAAGTTAATTCTCAGATTCGCCTATTCTTAAGGGCGGGTTCAAATGGAGAGAATTGTGGGATACTGTGGGATAGTCTGTTCTGATTGTCCAGTTCTTCTAGCCACCAGAAAAGATGATGCCGCTGAAAGGAAAAGGGTGGCGAAGCTGTTCACCGAGGAGTATGGAAGGGCCTTACAGGCCAGAGGACATTAACTGTGAAGGCTGCCCGTCTGGCAGTCAGCACGTTTTCGCTTATTGTGATCTTTGCGAGATAAGAAAATGCGGGCGAAAACGCAAAATCAAGAACTGCGGTGACTGCATAGAGTATCCATGTGGAAAGCTTGGCGAGCTCTTTGACAAGTATCCGAAGGCTAAACAGACTCGATGAAATAAGAGGCGAACACAGCTCTGCGAAACAAACCTAGCGCAGGATTTTCTGCAGTCTTATCTCGTCTCTCACTGGCAATCCGCCTATGCCCCTCATGATTTTGCCATGTTTCTCCGCAATAACGTTGGGTTTCACTTCGCAAATCTGGAAACCTAGACTCTGGTAAAATGCTAAGGCTGGCAAGTCGTCATTCGAGGTTGAAACCAGCAGCTTTTGCTTTCCCATCCTCTTTGCTTCAGCTTCCACCTCTTCAATCAGTCTTCCGCCGATGCCTGCGTTTTGACACTGTGGAAGTATACCCAGAGCCACAATTATGACAGCGTTGTCTGTTTCCGCGAACGACAGGAACCCAGCAATTTCCTTTCCCCTTCTTGCCGCGTAGGCGGCGAGTTCAGTAACAATGAACCTTCTGTCAAAAGCTAACTGCTCCTGCTCTCCCCCAAAACATTGAAGGAACTCTCGAATCTTCTCTTTGTCCTTATTTGATGCCACTTTGTCAATGCTGTATTCTAACGTGTTCTCTTTTATGCATGAGGAGCATACTGTTCGTAGCTTTGCGTGTTCTCCGCATAATGGCTTTTCACAGACACCACACCTGTAGACCGCATCTTTTTCACAGTATTCACAACTCACAGCATTTTCCTCCTTTTCTTTTATGGAACCTTGTGTTAAAAAAGTGCTTGTTTGTGGATGGGTTAGCGTGTGACTACTGTGAGTTTGGGTTGTTCTTCCTTGCCTGCGTAGGCGGCGAGTGCATGTTCCTTTGTTGATGGATAATTGGGTGCAATATGTGGTCAGGGTTATAAAAGAAAGAAACACAGAACTTGTGAGGGACAGCTTCGCAAACTCAAAGATTCCAATTCTTAAAGACTTGCTTCCATAAGCTCTGATAGCAAGGCAGTGACAAAGCGCAACAGAAGGACATTATGACAAACAAGTTAACAATATCCTACGCTAAAACAGGCACAGAAGCGACATATGCATGGATTGTCCGTTTACTGGCATCTGCGAAGAGGCAACACGAATACTGAATCCACCGCGCTCCATCTCCATGTTTGGGCGAACTGGTTGGACAAATGGAGAAACAAATGAAGGCGGTGGAGGAGACATATCTTCATAAAAACCGAAACTTAACCATGGCATATTATCTGTTTGTCTTTCCAAACGTACGTTTGGTCCACAAAACAACACCCGCACACTCAAACACCGAGACACCCCACACACCAAATCATATTTGGCTCCAAATAGAGGGGTCTACACCCGTTGCGCACCCGCACACACAAACTATAAAAACACAAACACCCACAACACCCCTAAAACACATTAGAGGTATCAGTACATGTGCGTCATCGGCAAAGACAAACTCAAACAACTCATTGACCAGTACAAGTGCATCTGCCCATACGACCACAACCTCCTCGACGGAGACGGCTACATCCTAACCGTCAAACAAGAAACAACCCTCCACTACCTAGAACACAAAAACCTCATAACCCACGAAATAGTCTTCACACCCCCAAACTACGTAGCACACCTAACCGCCAAAAGCAAATACGGAAGAATGGGACTATCCTTCCTAAACGCAGCCAAAGTCCACAGCGGCTTCGTCGGAAGACTCGCCTTAGAACTCGTAAACCTGAGCAACGACCGCCACCCAATAACGATCAAACGTGGAGACCCCTTCATGCACATAGAATTCGTGACAAGAGAAGGCGAACCAGCACCATACAACGGCGAATATCAATTCCAATACCTGACCGATGAGGAGATGCAAATCTACATTCCAATCATGAAAAAGATCTTCAGCAACTACGAAGAGCTCGCCAAGATGTGGTTCAAAAACAAACGACTACCTCCCTGAAGAAACGCATCACAGAGCGCTATTCTCGCAGAGTGTAAACATCATTTTTGTAGGACGTGAATCTCGCGACCGATTTTGTGTCTTTCTTCAATATCAACAAACGACGACATTTTAGCTAGGTCTTCGGTTAGCGGGGTTTCATTGGCGAAGATTCTACTTCCAATAGGATAGACTGGGCTAAACCCGGTCTTTTCAGCCTCTTTTTCAATGCCTAGGGTAACGAAGGTTCCGCTGCGTGTTCTGATGTAAGGGCATGTAATGACCAGTTTTCCTCCGTCTTTTAGAACTCTGTGTGCTTCTCCCAAGAAGCTACGGTATAGAGGCTTTAGCTTGTCAGCGACTCTCTGCGCATAAGATTCTGTTGGGATATGCCGCAGGGCAGGACCAAGATCAGGCTCGGTTACGACACAGTCAACAGAATCGACATCAATCTTATCAGTCAAACGGCGGGAATCTCCAAGCAGAACCCTGTATCTCCCGTCTTCTATCTTGTATTCATCTTTGAGCCAAGCGAGGTTGGTGCATGAAGCCCTGACGCACCAAGGGTTTATGTCTATCCCTGTGACCTGCGCTTTCGCCAGCATCGCTTCTTGAAGAATCGTGCCCACTCCACAAAATGGGTCAAGCAGAACCTTCCCCAGCGCACATGAAGACAGGTTTACCATGATTTTGGCAAGTCGCGGAGGCATTGAGAAAATCTTCCGCTGAACAGGTCTTCCCACATCTCGCTTCTGAAATTCGAACGGGTTGTGAACTGCCATCGTCTTTGCCGCGTATGTTTGCTCTCTGCCTACGCAAAACAGTATCTCAGCGCTCTTTTCGATCAGACCCTTTTTCAAAACCTCAACATGGGTCAACTGTGGCAACTTTCTGTTTCTTGGGAAACCCATGAACCTCGCTTTCACGCCACGGGATGCCAGTTCTCCTTTAAAATAATTGCCAATAAATCTCTGCATTTCCTTTGCATGTCTGAGAAATTGTCTGCCTTCGAAATACAGGCTCACTCCGAAAACACATTTCTTCGAAGAAGCCTTGAAAGCCTCGTCAGCAACATAGCCAGTAGAGAGCTCTTCCTCTATCTCTTCTTGCGCTTGCTTCTTAGCATACAGAAAGGCGTTCACCACTGTTTCCGAGGAGAGGCGTGACATGACCCAGCCGATTTTAATGATGCCTCCGAGATCGCCGATCAGTGACGGTTCTAAAGCTTCCTCAATTGTTAGAGTGAAAAAGGATTTTGAAAGATCTGCTATTTTGAACTGGCACTTTCTGGTTTCAAGAAATGCTGCAACCTCGGCTAACGAGAGTTTCCAGTTCTTGCCTGGAACAAATACGTAACTTGTTTGCTTATTGCTGGCCATTTTCATCATGCGGGGTCTTCTTGATAGTCGGATCCTGCGGGTGGTGGTTGCTAGTATTATGACTCTGATATTTTAGCGTTAAAGTAAAAGGGTCGGCAACTTGTGGATGTTGAATATGTATTATTGAACCAGAAAGTAAATCAATAATCCTGAAAGTATATTCTGGCTTGCGCGTAAAATGTTTAAATACAACGGGTATGGTATGCAAAAGGGGAATATTGCATGCGTGCGAAAAATTACAGAGCCGTGAAAGGCCAATCCTACACACGGAAAGAATATGTGAAAGGCTTCCCACCCCCGAAAATAACCAAGTTCACCATGGGCGACACCAAGACGAAATTCGAGTATGAAGCCAAGCTCATTGCCGAAGAGAAGGCTCAAATCCGCCACAACTCCTTGGAAGCCGCTCGTATAGCGTCAAACCGAGTTCTGACGGATAAACTTGGGAACAATTATCGTCTGGACGTTCATCCTTACCCGCACACTATTCTTAGAGAGAACAAGATGATTTTCGGCGCACACGCTGATCGTCTTCAAACGGGAATGCGAAGGTCTTTTGGGAAGGCAATTGGAACTGCTGCTCGAGTGAGAGCCGACCAAACAATCATTACCGTTGGCGTAAATGCACAGGGCGTTGAAACTGCGAAACTTGCCTTAAAGCGTGGAAGCGCCAAACTTCCCATTCCATGCCACGTAACCGTTGAAAAAGTGCAAGGGGAAGAGGCGAAAACAGTTGCCTGAAATGTTAACAGACCTTGTCATCTGGTTTGAAAGTCTGAGGAAGACTGACATTCCTTCTGTCGGGGGGAAGAACGCTAACTTGGGTGAAATGACAAGCGCCGGCATACCAGTCCCGCCGGGCTTCGCCATAACTGCTTATTCTTACAAGAAATTCATCGAAGAAACTGGAATAGCCCAGAAAATCTACGAGATCATAAAAGAAACGGTAACTAACCCTGACGACCCGAAACAGTATGCGATAGCTTCTAAGAAGATTCGGGAACTGATAGAAGCGACACCAACGCCAAAGGACATCGAAAACGCCATCAGATCAGCTTACGCAGACCTGTGCAAAAAGCTCGACGTAAACGACGTTTTTGTTGCGGTAAGGTCAAGCGCTACAGCTGAAGACTTGGCTGACGCTTCCTTTGCTGGTCAACAAGAGACATTTTTGAATGTTAAGGGCGCCGATGAAGTTCTGAAGAACACCGTTAAGTGCTGGTCCAGCCTGTTTACCCCACGAGCAATATTCTATCGCACTGAGAAGGGGTTTGCACACGAGAAAGTCTTCATCAGTGTCGGAGTTCAAAAGATGGTTAACTCCAGAGCCGCAGGTGTCATATTCACGATAAACCCGGTCACAGGCGACAGCAGCCAGATAGTCATTGAGGGTAATCATGGTCTAGGCGAGGCCGTTGTGTCTGGGGCGGTTACACCTGACGATTTTGTCGTGGATAAGAAAACTCTGAAAATAGTTGAGCGCCGTTTAGCCAGGAAAACAATACAGTACGTTCGTGATCCGAGCACTGGCAATACGGTTCACGTTGAAGTTCCAGCTGAGAAACAAGAACAGCCTTGCATAAACGATGAAGAAATACTGAAACTTTCGGAACTGGCAAAACTCATTGAGCAGCATTATGGGAAACCCCAAGACATCGAGTGGGCAATCGACAGAGACATCCCGTTTCCAACCAACATGTTCATAGTGCAATCGAGGCCTGAAACCGTTTGGAGCCAAAAACTTGCAGAGGAGCCAGCGAAACCTGAGACTGGGAAAATGAAACCGACAGTAATGCTGAATGTAGTTGTGAAAGGAATCGCGGCTGGAAAGAGAGGTTACGGCATAGGACCTGCAAAGGTTGTCTCAAACCCAGAAGAAGCCGCCCAAGTAATGAAGAAAGGCGACATACTCGTTACCGACATGACCAACCCAGACTACGTGCCATTTATGAAACTGGCAGGCGCCATAGTCACCGATAAGGGCGGTGTAACCTGCCACGCAGCAATTGTGAGCCGCGAGCTGGGCATACCATGTGTCGTAGGAACGGAGAACGGAACCAAACTCATGGTCACAGGCAAAGAATACACGGTTGACTCGCAGAGCGGAGTCGTTTATGAAGGCGTACTGCAGACGTTGACGGAGCAACTTTCCGCAGGTGTCACCGGTCGTCAATCGACAGTTGCCGGCGGCGTTTTTCAATCAGTACCTGTAACGGCTACGAAGATTTACATGAACCTTGGTGTTCCAGAGAAGATTGAAGATTACAAAGACCTGCCTTTCGAAGGTATAGGGTTGATGCGCACCGAGTTCATCTTGGCCAGCTACATAGGCGAGCATCCGATGCACTTCGTGGAAACAGGCGAAGGCCAGAAGTTTGTGGACAAGCTTGCAGAAGGAATCGCAACAGTTGCAAGGGCGATACAGCCGCGGCCAGTGGTGGTGCGCTTCAGCGACTTCAAAACAAATGAGTACCGAGAACTGAAGGGCGGCGAAGAATACGAGATAGTTGAGTCTAACCCCATGCTCGGGTGGAGGGGATGCAGCCGCTACATTAGTAAATGGTATGAGAAAGCGTTCAGACTTGAGTGTCAAGCCATCAACAAATGCCGCAAGGAATGGGGCCTCAAAAATGTGTGGGTCATGCTTCCAGTCGTGCGCACCACTTGGGAGGCAAGAAAGTGCTTAGACATCATGCGCGAAGAGGGCTTGGAGAGGGCAAGAGACTTCAAGGTCTGGTTCATGGCGGAAACACCTTCAATCGCCATACTGGCCGACGAGTTCTCAAAGTTGTGCGACGGCTTCTCCATAGGTTCGAACGACATGACTCAGGGCATACTTATGATTGACAGAGACTCGGAACGCCTCGGGCAAATGGGCTACTTCGACGAAAGAGATCCGGCGGTGAAGAGGATAATCGCTCATCTGATCAAGGTGGCTCATGAAAACGGTGTCACAGTTTCCATCTGCGGTGAAGGACCGTCGAACTTGCCTGACTTTGCAGAGTTCTTGGTTAGGGTTGGAATCGACAGCATCTCGGTGAACAATGACGCAGTGATTGCCACGAAGAAGCTTGTGGCCAGCATTGAACGAAAGATAATCCTTGAACGGCTTGAGGAACAGCATGAAAGAGCCCTTGGGCGAGCGAACCGAAAGCCAAAACAGGACTGGCAATGGGCGTCCCAGTGGGGCGAAACACCAGAATAGAAGGCAACCCGTTCCTTTCTATCCACTAAGGCGCGTCTCCATTCTCGTATTATTGTGGTCGTGGCGGAATGTTGCAGTTTGATTTTGAAGAAGAAAGAGTCAAAAAGGAAATACATAGTCTCAACGCAAAACGTGTGCTGATTCAACTTCCTGAAGGCTTGAAGCCAGAAGCTCCACGCCTAGCCAGAATTGTTGAAAAGTCTGGAGCTCTGCCAATCGTTTCCGCCGACCCGTGTTACGGTGCTTGTGATCTGGCAACGACAGACGCCGAGAGCTTAGGCGTAGACTTGATCATTCACTATGGTCATTCGAAAATGGTGAAGTACGAGCGAGTTCCAACAATCTACGTTGAAGCCAGAGCTGGCGCAGACATAACTGGAGCTGTTCAGAAGGCCTTGCCGCTGCTTGAAAAATGGCACAAAATCGGCTTGGCCACCACAGTTCAGCATTCGCAAACCCTTGACGCTGCAAGAGAGATTTTGGTCCGCGCGAGCAAAACTGTGGTGATAGGTGACACAGCCCGCGCAAGCTACCCAGGACAGGTTATAGGATGCGACTACAGCAATGCCAAATCAATCGCGAAGGATGTTGAAGCCTTCCTGTTCATCGGGGGTGGGCAATTTCACGCCATCGGCGTAGCGCTCTCAACCTCTAAGCCAACCGTTGTTGCCGACCCATTTGACAACAACGCGTTTTCGATAGACAAGGAGGCTGTAAAAATCCTCAAGCAACGATGGGCAAGCGTAGCGGAAGCGAGAAGAGCGAAGACTTTCGGAGTTCTTGTGGGTCTTAAACCTGGCCAGAAAAAGCTTGAAGAGGCCCTGCAGGTAAAACAGAAACTTGAAGACAAAGGAAAGGCCGCTTTGCTATTGGCTGCCAGAGAGATTACGCCCGAGATGATGTTGGAATTTCCTTCAGTGGAGGCTTATGTGAACACGGCTTGCCCACGAATATCGCTTGATGATGCTTCAAAGTTTAAGAAACCTGTGCTCACCATTAATGAGGCCTTAGTAGTTGTTGGCGAGCTATCTTGGGAAGAACTATGCAGAAAAGGATTGTTAGAAGGCTAGACCTAGAACGGTTTCTCTCGCAAGTTGAGCCTCATCCATCTCCCGACCCGAGCCTTGAACAGTACACTGTTTCAATTGACGTTGCGGCAACTATGCTTCACATTGCATCTCATGTGAATGGGGATGTCGTTGGAAAGACAGTCTTAGATCTAGGATGTGGCACAGGAAGATTGGCTTTGGGTGCAGCTTTCTTGGGTGCGAAACAGGTTGTAGGTGTAGACATAGACAAGATGGCGGTTGGAGTTGCGCTGAAGAACTCGTTGAGGACCGGCTTAGAGAAACGAGTTCAATGGGTTGCTGGAGACATAGATGTTTTGTGCGGAGTGTTTGACACAGTTCTACAGAACCCACCATTCGGGGTGCAGAGGAGAAAGGCTGACCGAAGATTTCTTGAGAAAGCTCTCAAGGCGGGCAAGGTGGTCTATTCGCTTCACAAACATCCAGTTGCAGATGAAACGCTTATGAACAGATTGAGGAACGGCAAGGGCAATCCCGAGGCAGTCTCGTCTTCTCCGTTTCTGACCCGGTTCGTCGAGGAACATGGCGGAAAAATCATGGGCGTCTATGGCATAGTGATGGCGATTCCTCACATGTTCAATTTTCACAAGAAGAGAAGACACGAGTTCATAGTTGACCTTTACGTAATACAAGGAAGACGCTAGAATTCAAGGCGGTAAAGATGCCCCTTTTGCCTTGACAGTTGTCTCTTCAACCTGAAACCCAGTTTCTCGTAAAACTCCTTACTTCCCGTTGGAAACCGTATGTTTGGTGGCCAACTCGAATCAACTTCAGGCACATACACTTCGATTGCCACAGCTTTCCTTCCCTCAAGATATGAAAGCGGAGTCGTTTTCAAAAATCGTATGAGATGCTGGAACAACGTCTTTCCGACACCTTTCTTCTGGCTGTCTGCCCTAACATAAGAACAGAGAATGAACACCGTGTCTTTCGGCCTTTCTTCCGGATACGGCACGGCATTGACGGGCAGAAACTCCACTAACCCCGCTGGACGCCCGTCAAGGTAGGCCACGAATGCACAAACCCCATACTTGTTGTTGGCTTCTTCAAACCATTTTCTCTTAGCTTGGCAGTGACCTGCAACTTCGTCTCTCTTTTCCAGAGAAATCTCCTCCAAACAAGGTTCCATCTCATCTGCCAAATTGGCTATGGTGACTGCGTTAACCGTGACTGTCATGTTCCACCCACAATTCTAATAGACAAGTTTACCATTTAAGCTGTCAATGGTGAACCCTTGAGGAAAAGCGTGCACATACAGGTTTTCTACTCTCCCAGCTGTCCATTTTCGTTCCGCCAACTTGAGAGAATTCACAAGGCAATTGAAAACCTCAAAGATTGCATCGTCTACGAGGAAATCAACGTCTATGAAAAACCAGAGGCTGCCGAGAAAATGGGGTTCTACGGTCTTCTAGATCGTGATTTTGTCCCAGTTTTTGTCAACGGGCAACAGTATGCCGGTGACTTCACGCCTGCAGAGCTTGGGGAAGCAGTCAAGAAAGCCTTGCTGGAAAGCAAATAGCCTTAAATGAATCAAAAGGTTTATTGAGCGGGTGGAAAAGTACAGATATGTCCATTTGGCAAACGTTCACGCCTCGTCAAACAAGCGTCTTACTGAATGGAGCTTAAACGGCAATAGAAAAGGTAGTTTAGATGAATTCACGATCCTCTGATCAGAAAAGCGGTCAACTGGTTTTGCCGGGCGAACGCCTCGGCGTAATTGAAGAGTTTGTTCCAAACGCCGGGACATACGTGGAAAACGGGGTCATCTATTCAAAGGTTGTCGGCCGGACACTCGTAGACTTCTCAAGTCGACGTGTTTCAGTCCACCCATTAAATCGCGGCGCAGGCGTTCCCAAGGTCGGGGCGACCGTGGTCGGGCAAGTTTCAGGCGTGCAAAACGACACCGCCAATGTACGCATTTTCAAGGTAGGCAACAAAGAACTCTCTGGAGTTTTCACCGGCGTCTTACACGTTTCAGACGTGGCCATGAAATACGTTGAATCGATGTTCGAAGTCTGCAAGGCAGGCGACATTTTGAGGGCAATGGTGATCAGCGACAAGAACAGAACCTATCATTTGTCTACGAAAGACAAGGAGCTAGGAGTAGTCTACGCCTTTTGTACAAACTGCGGACACATGCTGGAGCTGAAGCGGCAAGGAATGCACTGCCAGAACTGCGGAAGAATCGAGAAACGTAAAACAGCACTAGACTACGCGAAATGAATGGAGACGACCTGATGAAAGTCAAAGTATTGGACAGAACTTCGAATGTGCTCAAGATCGAGGTTGAAGGTGTTGGGCACACCATTTGCAACTTGGTTCAGAAGAAGCTTCTGGAAAACAAGAATATAGATTTAGCAGGCTACGACATGCCGCACCCTCTGTCTTCACGCTCGGTGATTTACGTTCGCACAAAAGGCAAAGTCAAGCCCGAAGAAGCCTTGCGAGAGGCCGTGGAAAAGGCAAGAGAAGCGAACAAGGAGTTTGGCAAGGAACTTAAAGAAGCGCTCAAGAAAACTTGATTCTGCCCTTAATTACTGCAAGCAGTTGGCTGAAGCCTTCAGCAGCGTCGTCAGTCTTTGCCAGTATCGTAACGCTTTCTTCTAACGTGATGAAGTTGTGGCCCCAAGCATAAACTATCAATGATTCCGCCGCATCTGCCAGCATGTGACGCGCCATTCTAGACAGCAAATACCCTCTCAACCCAGCCTTCTTAATCGCCTGCGCAAGAGTATCCCCTTTGACTTACGCGCCCTTCGGCCTTCCAGTGCGGTTCGATAAGGCTAGGGAGTAGGCAAAATTTACGATGCGCCACCAAGGGAAGCCAGCTTGTGATCAGTTAGCACTTCAGTCAGGTTTCTATGTGTCTTCACGAAACATGGTATGCTTTCGCTCTTCAGAGCCGTCCACCTTCTCATTGCTCTTGCTCTTCGCTAGATTTATAATGTGTCTTTCCTCATATTTTGTGGCATTGTTGAGGAGTAGCTTTGTTTCCGAAGAAATTTCGTGTGATTAAGCCTGAAATCCGTGTTTTGGGGGTCGATGACGGAGTCTTCACCCCGCATGTGAAGGGCTTCGCCCCACTGATCGGCGTCGTTTTTCGCGGCGGGTACTGGCTTGACGGCGTGATGAGCACCAAAGTGGAAGTAGACGGGTTTGACTCCACCGCCAAGATTGCTGCCATGGTTCTCAACTCTCCACATTACAAGCAGTTAAGAGTCATGATGCTTGACGGAGTGACCTTCGCGGGCTTCAATGTCGTCGACATTAAAAGGCTCAACGCAGAGACAGGGCTGCCAGTGATCGCGGTCACGCGTGAAAAGCCGAACCTTAAAGACATTCGTGAAGCTTTAAGGAACTTGCCGCAAAGCGAGAAGCGGTGGAGGGCTATTTTGAACGCAGGCAAGGTTCTAGAGGTGTCCACTAGGAGCAAGACGGAGAAAGTGTACGTAGAGATGTCAGGGATTCTTGAAGAGGACGCACAGAAGATTGTAAAGTTAACATCCACACGAAGCAGTGTGCCTGAACCTTTGAGGGTAGCACACTTAATCGCCTCTGGAATCAGCTTCTGAATCGTCTACTGCCGATATGAATTGCAACAAGCAAAAGTTTAAAAGAGACAATGTCAAGGGAAATGAGACGGGCAACGGAGTAAAAGCTATGGAATTTTGTCCAAAATGCGGGTCCCGTCTTACACCTAAAAAAGAAAAAACCGGCAAAGAAACATCCATATTCTTGGCTTGCCCAAAATGCGGCTACAGAAAACACGCTTCAGGCAAAAAGGTTGAGCCCAAAGTTGCCAAAGTCATTGAACACAAGCCGCAGCAACTAGTAGCCGTAATCGGCAAAGAAGAGCAAAAACTCAGAACCTTACCAACGGTCAGAATCGAGTGCCCCAAGTGCGGGAACAATCTGGCCTATGTCTGGCAGGTGCAAACGAGAGGCGCGGATGAGTCTTCAACGCAGTTCCTGCGCTGCACAAAGTGCAACCACACATTCAGAGAATATTCATAACTCTCAGATTTTAGAGGCCGAATGCTGAAGCTAGCTTTCTCGCTGGGAAATCTCGGTTATTCTGAAGATTACTTGTCAGGCATGATCAGGGTGCTGAGCTGCATTGGTTCAAAAGTGGAGCTTGATGACAGCGAGCGCGTTCTTGAACATATCGCGCGTGGAAAATGGCAGGAGAGCTATAAAGCGAATCTGTGCGGCTTCTACAGTCACTACCGCAAGTTTTACGGCATAGCGCGCACGAGCCTCAAATCGGTCATGACTCGAATAGAACAACACGTCTTCACAAATCTACTCTACAGAACGAGCGCGCTTCTCAATAATACAGTACACAATTATCATTTCTCCCCTTCCACTTTCTGACCGTCCATCTCATAGAAAGTTGGCGTCTTTTCAAGTTCCTTGATGATGGATTTGGGCCGTGACCAGTTGTAGCTTGTCCATGGCAAATATCTTCTCATATAACGGCAGTCTGGATTCGTACACCTAGCAAAGATTTCCCAGTAATGCTCATTTTCATTCTCTACTTTATTATAGGTATAAGAATAGACCCTGCATCCACAGATGCATCGCGGGGGCAATGGAATAGCCTGTTTCACTAGACCCCAGAGCTTGTCCAGTTTCAACAGAAGGTCTTTCCTTCCCATTTGCTCCAGTCGAGCTTTCAACATGTCTTTAATGTCAGACCAATGCGCACTGGGATTTTGTGTTTTCAGTTCAGTCGATAGCCTATGTGTTTCAACGATTTCTTCGTTGAAGACCCATTCTCGTGGTCGTCCAGGTTTTCTTGTCTGCTTCATCGAGTTGAAATTGTCAGACCTTAGATTTAACTCATTTACTTGGCAACGTCATAGCGCGCGCGAGATTTTCCGCGTTTTGACGAGGTAGAACATATCGCTGTTCTAGGGAAGAAGGCTTTTAAGCCTCGCAATAGCCATGAATCTACTGTAGAGGTTTGAAAAATGACAGAAACAACAAAAGAACCGCTTGGCGTGGCTGCACAAAGTGCAACTACTCACTCAAAGAATACAGCTAAACACTGTGCATTTGAAGGTCGGGTTCTAACTGCAGTTCTGAAGCTCACGGAAAGAGGATACTCTGAGGCATAGCGCGCTTTCAGCGTTCTCAGGAATTCTGGTTCTCCCCTGAGCGCGCGCCGACATCTACTATTTCAGTCGGTCTGGTTGGTTTGGTTGGTTTGCTAGGCGCTCGTGCTTGGTGGAAAACCGATATGCCCTAGTAAGCATGGGAAAATACTGGAGAAGTGTCTCTAGTAACTAGGGACGGTTTTTGCTTCCTTGCGGGGGCGCGAGGTTCCGATGGACATTTGGGGAGAACTGGGCAAAAACAGTGAAAATTCCAAGAAATGCGGTGCAAATTCCCACGTGCGCCATCTGCCCGAGTCCCTTTGGGTTGGTTTTGGACTCTGGTTCAGCCTCACCCGTTCGCTTCATTTGCTTCGTACCCATCACTCCTACTCTTTGGTTGCTCCTCAACTTCTTGCATGCAGCTCTTACTTTGCATTTTAATCCATTCGATCGTTTTCCTCAGACCCTCATCTAAGCTTGTTTTCGGGTTCCATCCCAATCGTATTATCTTCGATACGTCAGGAAACCGTCTTTGGACATCATCTTTAAAGCTTGACATATGCTTAAACTTAAGAGACTCTTTTCTCTTGCAAAGCCTCCAGATTCTTTCAGCCAACTCTGTCACGGTAGTCTCTGCGTTTGTGCCTATATTAAAATCGTCATTCTCCGTTCTTTCCGCGACAAAAAGCATTCCGTCAACCACGTCGTCAACATATGTGTAGCATCTAGTCTGATTTCCTGAACCCAATATCTCAAGTGGATAGTGTCCTCTCAAAACTTTTCCAATCAAGTCTGGAATTACGTGAGCGTAGCCCACATATTCTCCAGGCAGCTCTCCTTCCCCGTAGACATTAAAGGGTCTAGCTATCAGGTACTTCACGCCGAACTCCTCGTAGTAAGTTCTGGCGATATACTCCGATAGGAGCTTTGAGAAGCCATAGCCGCTTTTCGGTGGGGGAGATGTTTCAATGGCAGTTTCCGAAGTTGGAAACGTGGTTACTCGTTCAAAGACCATAGATGATGAAAGGCACACCATTTTTGCATCTGCTTCAACTGCAGCATCCCAAAGATTAAAGTTCATTATTGAATTGTCGCGCAGAATCGTCGCAGGCATCTTATGGAAATATCCTATCCCACCAATCTTAGCTGCAAGGTGAAAGCAGACTTGGCATCCTTTTAAGGAGTCTTTCACGACGGTTGAATTCAAGAGATCTGTCTGAATGAACCGGATTTTATCGAAATAAGGCGCCAAGTTTTGCCTGCTGCCTTTTGAAAGGTCATCAAGGACCGAGATGTTCGCTCCAAGATCTAGTAGTCTGGCCACTAGTTTGTGACCTATGAAACCTGCTCCGCCTGTAACAAGAACTTCCTTGTCCTTCCAGTAACTCAAGTTCCTCTCCCCAATCGCATGTACGCGGCTTTCTTGAAGCTTGTTGCGTCGAAAATGCCCCATACATCATATATTAGCTTACAGCCACTTTCATCAATTTCTCTTGCCAAATTGGCGAACTCGGGATGATTATTAGCCACAACGACCACGTCTGGATTCTCAAGTGCCTTGTCGATCGGCAATGTATCTGGTATGTACGGATCATGCACTGGAACTATTGCTCCATATCCTTTGAGTATTTCAACAAGCTTGGCGCATGGAGAAAGTCGGGTATCATCGCTGCCTGCCTTAAAAGCGAGTCCCAACACTGCAATTCTCTTTCCATACAACAAGCCTATTCTCCTCCTTATAGATTCTGCCACATGCTGTGGAATCGCCTCATTCAGTTTCCAGGCAGTAGAGACCATGCTGGTAAACGTGGTGTTGTCCAGCAGCAAACCATCTTTGCCAAGACATGGTCCGCCAGCAAACCCAGGTTTTGGAATATTACATCTCGGATACCCATAGTTAGCAACTTTGATGATTTCGTGAGCATCTTCTCCATAGTTTTCCGCCCACATTGCGAATTCATTTGCCAGTGCAAAGCTCAAGTAACGATAAATGTTTGTGAATAGTTTGGCTAACTCGGCTCCAGTTGGAGTTGTGTAGAGAATATCTTTTTTTGGGTTCATTTTTCTGAAAAGCTCGGCAAATATTGCGTTGCTCACGTCATTGATGCCACCTACAATCTCGGGAAGACTAAACAGCTCATTTATTGCGCATCCTTCCAAGATTCTTTCTGGACACATCGCCAATGCGAAATCTTTACCTGCCTTAAGCTTGCTCTTGTCTTCGAGGTAGGGCACAATTACATTGCTTACTGTTCCGGGCACTAGGGTGCATCTGATTCCGATTGCCTTTCCGTATAGATTCACTTCTGAGATCCTCTCAAGGGCGCTGTGAAGTTGGGAATAGTCCATGCAACGCTGCATTGTCGTTGGTGTCCCTACAGTCACTAGGATGATGTCTGATCGAGAGATGCTTTCTTTCGTTTCAATTGTCGCATGAAATTTCCCCAGCTTTCGAGCGCGGTTCAACCATTCATCTAACCCATTTTCCTTGAAGGGAGTTTCTCCTCGATTAACTTGCGAGACTCTTTCTGAGTTGATGTCAATACCATAACAGGTTAATCCACAATTGGCCAGTACCACACCCAAGGGTAGTCCCACGCGACCTAGGCCGATCACACACACAGTCGCGTTATTTGACTTTATTTGGCTAATGAGGTTCGGCAACATCTATGCTTGTTCTCCCAACGTATATAAACGGTTGTACAAGATATTGCTTTGACATAGAAGAGGATATTAGGTTTGCCAAGCCGGTTAAACTCATTCACATTATTGTCTTCTGCAGCTATGGAAAATCCGTTTGTTTCCATAATTATCCCAGCTTATAGAGAAGAAGAACACATTGCCAACACAATAACGGAGATAATTGTGAGGTTAAGACAGAAGCGGTTCAATTTCGAGGTGCTTGTTGTGCTAGACTCAATACCTGGCGATCGAACAGGCCCTATCATTCATGAATTATGTGAGAAATTCGCTGAGCTGCGGATGATTGAAAGGTTCGGCAAACGAGGAGTAGGTGACGCAGTTAGGACTGGAATTAGGGCTGCGAAAGGAAGCATTTTCGTACCAGTGATGGGAGATCATTCGGAAAGCTCTAATGACCTAGTGAAGCTTGTAGGGGCCGTTGCTCAAGGTTATGATATGGCAATCGGTGACAGGTTCAAACACGGAAAGCCTTGTGGATATCCATTTTTGAAGTACATTGCAAACAGGTGCTGCAACTTTCTGATTAAGCTAATGTTCTCAGTCCCATCCTCTGATACGACAAATGCGTTCAAAGCATATAATGCTCCAGTTTTGAAGCAATTAGACATATCTTCTAAAGGTTTTGAAGTGTTCGTAGAGATACCTCTCAAAGTTTTCTTACGAGTACCTAACGTGAATATCGCTAGCATCTCAGTTCAACATTTCGTTAGGAAAAAAAGCGAAGCAAAACTTTCGCTTCTGAAAGAAGGGCCACACTATATTAGAGTTATCTCATCATTGTTTGTTCATGACAGGACGAAGAGGACCTACCTGGATCTGAGTAATTGATGATATTTGCCTTTTTTGCGTCGTGTTGCGATTTCCGGCAATGACATGATTGGTATGAGTTTGTCATACTGGGTATTCCGGAATGTAGTCGACTCGTCCGAAGCTTTTTTATTGTCTAATTTCCGACTAAGATGGAGGAAACGATCCGAGCGACTAAATGGAGAGAGGAGAGGAATTGAACGTTCATTTATATACAAAGATTAGGGCCATCCCCATAGTCACCTTGGTCTGCGTTTTCCTTCTGATGACGCCTCCACTACTGCTTCTGTACTATATTGACACATTCGCCGTGAATCTGATCCATTGGGATGATTGGCAGAATGTCTTCCTTGTTCAGAAGGCTATGAACGGCACACTGTCCTTTTCTGATTTGTACGTTCAGCACAACGAGCACAGGATGCCGTTCCCAAATTTGTTTATGACTGTTATTGAAATCCTTACACAGTACAACATGGTTGCAGTTAAGATATTTAGCTGGATCTTTATCTGCCTTACAGGCTTGCTTGTCTTCCACATCTATCGCAGGCACTCCAAATGGAATGGCTGTCCTAAACTACTGCTGACCTTTCTCCCTGTCTCACTGTTACTATTCAGCTTTAGGCAATGGGAGAGCATATTATGCGCTGTCACATTTCAAATATATTTGATGATTTTTGGCGTGGTTGCCGCATTTTCACTTCTGGAGAGAAGTAGAAATATAGACATTTGGTTTGCCTTAGGCCTTCTGTCTGCAAGTTTAGCCTCTTTCTCCTTCTTTGCTGGCCTTGCGGTATGGCCTGTGGGGCTTTTTCAAATAGTTATCTCCAAAAGACGAAGCGGTTTGCGGCAAATCACTTTGTGGAGTGTAGTCAGCATAGGTATCCTCATTTCGTACTTTTGGGGTTACGTCAAACCGGGAATTGCTCCTCCATTAGACTATATTTTTACACATCCTGTGGTAGCTGTTGGATATTTCTTTGCATCCGTGGGATCACCGTTGTTTTGGGATTCCGCCATTATATCCGTAATACTCGGTTTAGCTACAATGTTAATCGCGGTTTCAGTCTTGGCCTACGCATATAGAAGAAAGATTCTGACAAACAACTGCATATGGCTTTCACTGATTCTTTTCACTGCCTTTTTTTCATTATTTATTACTGTAGCGAGAGGTGGCTTTGGTGTCGAGCACGCTCTATCATCCAGGTATACGCCAGTGACTTCCTTAGGAGGGATCGGCATCTACCTTTTGGCTCTGTCCACTTTTAGAAAACAGTTTGGCAAAAGCAGACATTTGATAGCTTACAGTCTGCTTGCTTTGATTATCGTCGGGATTATCTTCGCATATTTGCTGGGGTGTTATAGAGGATGGGGGGAAGGCCAATCCTGGAGGTTTTCGAGAGAAGTGGGAGCTTATGTCCTCTTGACGTACAAGATGCAGTCAGACGAAAACATAAGGAATTACTTGTTTGTGGACACAGGACTTGTCAGAAATGCAGCAGAGTTCCTAGAGAAAAATAGGTTGAACGTGTTCAGCAAACCAATTGTTGACACGTCAACACTAGTCTTAACGCATTCCGACACTTCATCTGCGCTTGAGGCAATAAATGGCGAGTCAACCTCAGGACAGAGCGCGGATTTTACGATAGATTCAGGTCAATATGAAACGATAACCATCACAGGTTGGGCTGTGGACAAGCGGGCCAATGATGTTGCGTCTGCTGTATTCATAATCGTAGATGATGAGATTCACATCCCCGTGATTTATGGCCTAGACAGACCAGATGTGGCGAGCTATCTCAAGAACTCAAACTTCAGATTCTCCGGTTTTATGGCTACGTTCTCTTCCTCGAAATTGGGTGTGGGTAAACACAGCGTATCTCTGGAAATAGTCAGCAAAAGTGGGTATTACTACCATCAGAGCCACGTGTTATACTTAATAGTGTCATAGCGAAGTTAACCGAAGAACCGTGAGCGCAGGAGCTTTCCCTTGAACTTGTAGTGTTCAAGCACCTGCTTCTCCACATTGTAGTAGCCGTGCAGTCTCCCTTGGACGGACAGCTCTATTATCATGTTGTATTCCTTAGAAAAGCCTTTCAGATTCTTGCTACCTGCCTTCGACAGGTTCGAACCTATCACCCTAACCCTTAGAAGTTTTCCTCAAGGTTCCAAAAGAGCCCTGTGCCAACGAGCCCCTAGCGAGCCCTTAGAGCCCCAAGCTAAGGGCGGTCCTCCAAGACCAAGCGTACAGGACGCTGGAAAGCTTGGGAAAATACCATACAGATATCCGGAGAAACTCCGGACGCCTGAACGCTCCTCCCTCAAGCAAGGGGCTTAAGGGCTCAAAGCAGTGCAGACCAGCTATTCGGAGGCCTCAAACATATGAGAAGCGTACACAGGCGTAGATAGCTGAAGGTTAATATGTGAAACCTTTTATTAACAACCAGTCATAACCAATACGAAGGGATCGCCATGTTCAAACTCAAAGTGGCTGACGCCAAACCTCTGAGAGACATGATAACCACCATATCCATTCTCGTCGACGAAGCCACTTTCAAAATTGACGCTGAGGGCCTTAAACTGCGTGCAATGGACCCATCGCGCGTCGCGATGGTTGACTTCGAATGGCCCAAGACAGTCTTCGAAGAGTACACCTGCACTGAACCCACAAAAATATGCATAAACATCACCGAACTGCTGAAACTGCTCAAAAGAGCCGGGAAAGGCGAAGTCCTGGAACTTTCTCTAGACGAGAAGACAGGAAAGCTACACATAATAATTACTGGAAAATACACGCGTAACTTCACTATGCCAACGCTCGAAGCTTCAGAAGAAGAAGTACCCACTCCCAAAATCACCTTCAACGTCAAAGCCAAGGCCACAGCCGAAGGTCTAAGCCAAGCAATCGAAGATGCACAGCTGGTAAGCGACCACGTCAGAGTCGAGGCA
>JALHSY010000049.1 GCA_022865455.1 Candidatus Bathyarchaeota archaeon | reverse complement strand
GAAGAAGCGGATGATTGATTTGGGTCGTGAGCTGGCGAAGTACGGTGTTGAGAACATGCGCGTGAGATACAGCTATGTGCCTCTGCCGGTTTACAAGAAGGCTGCGGAATTGTTCAGCATGTTCACTGACAGGATAAAGAAATTCGGACCACTGGCAGAAGAGAAGCGCAATGCAATAAAGCAGAAGTTACAAGTTTGAATTGTGTTTGTGCTCTGATGCTCTCTGTGAGTTTCTAGCCCCCTATATATAGATAGGATTGATAAAAATATCGAATTAAATGCAGAAACGGACAAAAATTGAGAGTGCACATTTTTAGATGCGCGCGCAATTTGCTATCATTCTGGTGGGGGAACCTTTTCTCTTTCTTTCTTTCCTTCTATAAAAGGAATCTTTCCTTCCGCCCTAGTTGCAGTCGTTCTCAGCTCCTCGTCCCTCTTCTTGAGTGCTTCATTGACTTTCCGAGATTCTTTGTTTACTGGCTTCCGTAACTGTCTGAATTGCGAGAAATGTGATTCTGTAGACCTTCGGAGATCATCAAATACCCTGATATGCTCAAAGGCTCTTGCACAGGATGCTTCGTGCTGCAGCCAAGAGAAGATCATTGCAACTTCACTCCACTGGGGGTTTCGCTTTTCGAGTGTCTTTCTGAACATTTCCATAAATGTTTGCCTAATCTGGTCAACCATACAAAGTCTCCTGCTAGCCAATTTTCGAATGTTTGGAATATAAATCATCTGCTACTTGGCTCATTTGTGGAACATGTCGAACAGCTACAAATCAGAACCTCACAGAGTGTTTCGCGGAACCAGAAGCTCACATCTTTAGCGAACATCTCTAGCATCTTCGCATCAATTGCATGGTAGAAGGTGGATAGACCGCGCCCTATTAGACATTAGTCATTGAAGACGTTCAAGGTATGAAGCAACATATTTTCTGAGATCTTCTAAATTTGTAATATCTCTTTTGATGTCGTCCCAAAGTGTCTTTTTTCTCATTTTCAACCTTTCCTTGCCCGTTAAGCTTAGTCTAATCTGTTCAAGACGATTGTTGTCTATAGTTAGATTTGTCCATTGAATAACCGCCTCATCCAAAATCCATTTATCGTCAATATCCAACTCAAGCACTCTCTGCAAACAGTTTAATCGAAAACTTGTTAGAAAATGCATGTTCTTCTGTATGTATTCTTCCATTTGACTGTCTATTGCTTTCGCCATTCCGATGTTCTGGTCGAGTTCAATTAGCAAAGCGTTTAGTGCTCTCCTCGTTTCAGATTTTTCTGCCTCTATACGTTGGGCAAACTTCCTTCTCAAAAGCTCCATGTCTGAGCCGTCAAGAAAAGACACGTTAAAGTCTCTTTCTAGCGTATTTTCGATAATTGTAATGGCATTGTCTGTAAACTTACCAGAACATACAATGTAGAGTTCATTTAGATGCAGTTCCTGACCATCTGGCTTGTTCTTGTACGGAACTGAAAATGCAACTTTAATCTGAGAAACGATTTCGTCTACCAGCGATGTGGACGAACCTGCAATATCACCCCATTTGGCTTGGATTCCAACATTCACTCTTTGATTCAAAGGGTTAACATATGAAAAAGTGAAATCTTTCCCGAATTCCATGTTTCCATGCCTATACCGCAAGTTTTCTATGTAAGGAAGCATCGTTTCAAAAAGTGGGTTAAGTACATTCTGGCAATACCCAATTTCTTGAAGTTTTCTCGTCATCAACAAACCACCAAGACATTTGCAATGTGCGCCCTACATGAACTGAATATAGTCTAAGCTCTCAAAAACCTTTCCAAGGAAGGCTTTTGAACGTTCTTTCTTTGGGTTTTGGGATGAAAGTCAAGCGCGCGCCTTCAGAACAGAAAATTGTCGCCGTGGCGGCGCGGTCATCTAACAAGTTGTTGGAGCTTGAGAAATGCTCCACGCCGTCACGGTTTCGACTATTCATTTCAGTTGCTTGTTCCCTTCCGCACTCGCTTTATAAAGCTCTATGTAACCACAGTCTTTGCAGTAGAAGACGCTGATTCTTTCGCCGACATATTCGTCTCCCGTTTTCAGAGTGATTTCCGTGTACAAGCCTATTCGTCTTTCTGAACCCATTTCTCCGCCGCACTTAGGGCACTTCCTAGTTTCGCTCATAACCTACTCCTTCTTTTTCATTTTCTTGCTGGCGCACTTGGGTAGACTGGAAGCGCGCGCTCTTTTTTCTGTTTTGTGTGTTCTCTAGGGTTGCCCATTCTTTTGATATTTTTGGTCGTTCTGATAGCGGTCTATCGCCCTTACGACGACTTGAAGAAAGTCTCGCATTTTAGGCAACTCGGCTGTTGCCATGTTTCCGAGCAGCTTCGTTGCATCATCCCTTGACGCTTCCCACGTCTCATCGTCGATTGCCCCTTCACCGCGTCCCCAGCGCAAAAACGCAAAGAGGTCGGCGATTGCGGTGTGTAACTGGTATTCGGCAATCCGAATTTCGGGGTCTAGCTTGTAAACAACTTTTTTATGCGCTAACACGGTTTTTGTGACGCCGCCTTCCGCAGCTAGAATTTCCAGATATTTTTGGAGCGTGTTCGCCGACATGTTTCTTAGTTTGGTTTTTTCCTTTTCCCTTACCTTTAGCGGTATCTTTTGGTCTTCCACGATGCGATCTAGGGCTGCCTTTCTGTTTTTGTTAATTAGGCCAAACAGTTCTAAGCATCTCAAACCGTTTGGTTTGTCGTGTAGAGCTTCAACGATTTCGTTTTTAAACATGCTACGCCGTCCCATAGCGATCAGACCTTTATGTGTAATTACTACACAACTCGGAAACTTTTATAGTTACCGCATACACCAATAGTAACGTGGTTTGATGAGAACGATAAAGGTTAGCGATGAAGTTCACAAGAAATTGGGCGAAGTCGGCAAAAAAGCCGAGCGGTTCAGCGATATTGTGCAGCGGCTTTTAGCCGAGCATGAAGAACGTCAAAAGCTCAAAAAGGGGGCGCCGTAGAATGGCTTCACGGGAATCTTTTGTGGCGCAGCCACTCGGATATGTTCAAGGCATCGCGCTCTCTGTTGGTCGAAGTCGCAACATGAACATTTATTCGAAGGATGAATGCCAAAATGTAGCGAGAAAATTGGTCGATGCGCCGATGTTCTGGGAGCATATCAATGCACGCTATAGTATCGGCAAAGTCTTGGAAAGCAGTTTCGACGGGTTTAATGTGCACTATAAAGCCGTCATCTACGACGAAGAGGCGTGGAACATGGTTCAGACGGGCACAATCTCAAAAGTTTCTATCGGCTTCAATTACGAATATTCGGACGAAGTTGATGGACACTTACTTCACAACTTGGACAACCTTGAATTAAGCTTGGTCGCGCTGTCGGGTGTTCCAAACGCGTCCATTGCGCCAGTCAAAGGCGAACATTTGCTAGAACCGTTCAGAATCGGCGAACATGTGGGCGTGGAGCAGAACCAGAAGGTCGAGTCTATGGACGATGTGAGTATGCGGGAAATTGTCGAGAATACCAAAAAGAAGGCGGCTGCTGCCGCTATTGCTCAAAAAGACGCCGCTATTGAAGCGCAAATTCGAGCCAAAATCGAAGCCGAAAACGCTGCCAAAAATAGTGCCGCTGCCGCCGCTTCAGCTACGCTAACAACAGAACCCGAACAACTCACTCCAAGGCAAATTATTCACGACGAAGTGCAGAAACAGCTTACCGCCGTAATCATCGAGACAAATAGACAAATTCAGAAACGACAAGCGGAAAAGGAAAAGGAGCAGTGAGCCGATGGTACTCGAATTTGACGGAATGCTTGTCGAACCTACGAACTGTGAAGCGACAATTGAAAAAGACAAAGTTCTGCTGAGCGCAGCTTGCCCATGTGGACAGAGCCGCTTTGCAATCGAACTGAGTTCGCCAAAGTCCGAGATTTTGGAGAAACTGGAAGTGTGCATCAAGGAAAAAGAAAACAATCCACACAGTGGCGGCGCGTTTGAAATGGACACAAGCAAAACCACACGCTTCGACTGCACGCGATGCGGCAGAGAGATCATAGTTTCGGCAAGGTTCACGTTGACTGACGCCGAGTGGGTAGCGGTTCAGAAGCGGTGGTCTGAAGGCTCGGTCAGCATGCTTTACAAAGGCTTAATTCAAATCGAGAGCCGCGTGAGCCATGGCTATTTCGGCAATTATGACTGTTCTGCCCTATTTGTTCGCTGTCAACATTGCCATTCGAAAAGCCCACTTTCCGAAGCGATTCAGTATTTCAATTCGCTCTGCGACGGCAACGCCGCCAAAATTTTAGAATTTGACTCAGCCGTAGAACCCCGCACCATTCTAATGACGGTCAAGTGCCCCGCTTGCTTGCGAGAGATGGAAGCGACGTGTACGATTGGCGTGCAAAAGCCAAAAACCGCCCAACAATTCATTGAAGTCTGGAAGCTCTGGAATCCGAGTTTCTACGGCGTCGGCGCGGTTTCCGCTCCCGACGCTTCGCCACAGACGGGGCAGACAGGCTTGGTTACGGGGAAGCGATAAACGTGAACGGACTTATTGACGCTCACAATGGAAATGGAGCGGCAAAATGAATCGGGTTGTTTTTCCGCTTGTGTTAGCAGGCGGGCTTTGTTCCCGCTTCATGCTCGCCATGTGCTCCATATACGGCGGGGGCGTGTGTCGTTTCCGTTTCTCGGCACACGTTCCCGCGTCTGAACGCTAAATCGGAGTCTGAAAGTTTGGCACTGCCGCGAAGACCCAAAAAACAAGCTTACCGTGGGCGAAAGCCAAGGGGCGGCTCTCCCCGCGCCACATGGCACTGTCCGCATTGTCCCGATCTGCGTTTCTCAAAAAGTGCCTTGAAAATTCACATGTATGCGTGTCATGCCTACTGAAAAGGTGGTGATTGAGCATAGACAAAATAGAAGATTTGAAAAAGGCTTTGGGCGAAGGCGAGTTCGCAAAGAAACTTTCGCCGAAAGAGCGACGGGTAACGAAGGCGTTCTGGGCGGCGACTTCGGGCAAAACCGAGATCGACGCAAACGATTTCCGACACTCAAAAGTTGGCAAAAAGATTCGGAACGTCGGGCAGTATTTCGCGACGCTGGCGGGTTTGGGTTTGATCGAACACGTCGGATACACACGCGGAGACACACCGCAAGCGAAGATGGGCGAAATGCGGACTTGGAAATGGACTGATAAAGCGCGCAAGTTGCTGGCTGATGAACCATGACCGAGTGTTGGCTGTGCGGAAAACCGATTGAATGGTTGACGGGTGACTACAGAGACAGGGTTAGCCATTATTTCATGTTTGGCGACAAAGAAATGCAGTTCGAAGTGCACATAGAGTGCAATGAACGAGTGTTTAAGGCGAACATGCCGAAAGGCACGTTGCTCCTAAGGAAATATGAGAGGCTTGACGCGCTGCATGAACGTTTCAAGCATGTCGAACACGGAATGACAGACGAACAGTACGCCGAGTATGAGCGCGCAGAGCAAGCAATCTGGGCGGGCAAAAACTTAATCTTTAGAATTGTGTGGCTTCACCGTCAGGGTTTGGGCGTCAGAAAGATCGCGCATCAACTGGGCACTAATCGAAACCGTGTCTGGCGGGTTGTCAAGAGTCTGCAAAACAACGTCTCAAATGCCGAAACAGTTTGAGACGCCTTTTTGTGGCGGATTCGGCTAAAGCGGCTAGGTTTGTGTGTTAGTTGGTTGAACTCAAAACGTGGTATATGGATGAGGTAGGGGGGTGGCGGCCAACGGGCAGTTTGGGGCGGGTGCGCCGTGTTGCAGCCCGCTACAAGGTTTGGAGGGGCTTGTTTGACGTGTTGCGCGCTAGAATAGAAAAACTAATAATCGTCTCCTAGAATTATCACATTCTAAGAAGGTTCTATCATGGCAAGTAACGTAGAAAGGATTATGAGTCTTGCTAAGAGCGATGTGAGATTGCAAACTATTGTAAATAACTACTTTCTAAGAATAGGTCATCCGCAACATTTTGTTGGCGGTCTAAGTTTTAAAGAAAACAAGGATGATTCACCAGCTTTCTGTCTAGGATTTCAGACCTTCAGCATTCCCATAGGTTTCATATTCGTTTCAGAAGGTCTGTTAGGCGTTTTGACACAAGAAGAGTTAGAATTTGTCGTTTTGCATGAAATTGGCCATATTACGAAGAACCATGTTGTAGGGAGTTCTTTTGTCTGGCTTATGAAATCATGGATAATTGACATGATTGCTGACATGTTCGAAGTCTCCAAGCAAAAAGCGAAGCAATATCTTGAATTGCTTAAAGCTTTCTATGTTCTTATAAGTCAGAAGAAGACACCAGAAGAAGAGGCAAAGGCAAGATATGAGTTAGAAGCGGACAACTTTGCCTATGTGCTGCAAGGTCGAAAAGACCCAGCAATATCTACTCTTCTCAAACTATCACAAGGTAACATACGAGCACCTACGCATGTGACATTTGACGGAAGTTTTCCATTTCCAATAGTCACTTATGAAGAACGAATAGAGGCAATAAGAAGGGACTGCTAGCTGTCGAAATGCTAGAGCCTAAGACTGAAACACAAAAACTAGAGAGAAAACTAGCTGGAAGAGTAATAGTTGAACAACACAGAAACACGAAAATAGACCCGTTTCCGCTAGTCTAAAACGTATAGAACAGAAAAACAGAAAAAAGAGGAATTTCAAATAGCTTCTTCAGAACGTTTTAATCCGTCTTCAATGCTACTGTCTTTCTGTGGAAATTGATGCCTTCGAAAATAGGATTGGTCATCAGGATACTGATAATAGCTGTTTTTCTGTGGGTGGGGGGAGCAAATCTCTTAACGGCGTCGCAATTGGCGTCACGTTCTCTCCCTTCTGAACTTCCAACAGCTTTCTTGCAGTCTCTTTACAATGGCAACTCGTACATGGGAGTAATCGGGGCTTCCCTGTCACCTAATCCGTCATTTGTTGTTGGTGCCAACATCACAGCACAAGTCAAAATCGGTTTGCTTGAAGCTTCAAATGACATCTATATTATCGAGATAATGTTTCCAGATGCAATTGTTGTCAGAGATATTCCACCTTATACATGGCAACAAGATTGGACTTACCTATTACACGATACTCAATTCAATGAAACGGAACAGATTCAAACTCTCAGTAACGTTACTTTGGTCTATGCTCAAGAAGGCATTTACGACTTGAATATGACAATCACCCAAGCTAGCACAAACACTAAGCTGAATTTCCACTTCGATAACCTAGTTCAAGTGAAGCCTCTCAGCTACCTCGATGAGCAATTCAGGTCTAACGTGACATTTGCTTTGAGCTATGGTATTCTTGGTCTAACATTCATAATGGTCGCGCCAGTCATAGTTCAGCTCATTGACTTTGTCGAAAAGATACTCGAAAAACCTCAAAGTCAGAAATCCTGTATCGACACGACAATAGAAGACAAACCCCAAGATTCAAAAATGAGTGACAAACAAGCTAAAGATGAGATTCTTGAACTTATTCGATTAGTTGACCGCAGTAAATCCAAACTGTTTAGACCGCTTGATATTTACCGTGGTGACGCGTTTTTCTCATTCATTAGTATCCTCATACTCTTGTTTTTCATAGAGATTTTTTTAATGTTCGGGGATGCATCTGCAACTGACAAAATCGTGGTAGCTTTATCTTTTCTTGCAATTGCTGCGGCAATGTTCTCTCTTCTTGGAGAGGCTGGTGAAGAAAACATAGTCAGAACCAATTTCAATAGATTGGAAAAATGTGTCGAAGACAACAACAAACCTCTGCTTAAAGCATTAATCAAGACAAAAGCCAAAAATCGAGAATTTGGCTTAGAACAAATCTATAACATGAACCCGTCTATGTTCACTAGAGAAAAACTACTAGAAAGACTTTATGAATAGAATCGATGTGCCATAATTCCAGAAATACCGAAAATTGTAAGAAATGCAAAAGTGTTATAGCTGAACCCAAGAAACTAATCAGAATCATGAAGCCAAATCAAAAGAGAGAGGAATTCTAGCATGAAGAAAAGTGATTTTCAACTAATCGGTTATATTGGTTTTGTATTAGGCGCAATTCTCTTAGCGGGTGGTGTATTCGCATCTTCTTATTATGAAGTTCGAGGATGGCTTATTTCTTATGCAGTCTATCCATATGCCCAATACTCAGCAACTCTACTCATATCTGGAATTGCCTTGTTAGTTATAGGTCTAGCGTTCCTCTGGAGAGCGAAACAAGAAGGTGCCCCGACTCAAGCAACTCTCCCAAAACCACCCGACTAGATTGAAAATGAAAGCAAGACTTAGAATGAAGTGTAAGGCTTGCGGTAAGATTATGGCTGAACCGAAAGAACCAATCAGAATAGAGAAAAGGAGACTTGAATAGAGTCATGGTAAAGTCAGAAAGACTTCTGAGAATAATTGCTGTGCTTAGCGATTTGTTCGGATTGATAAACTTAGCCATTTTTCTCATACCAGCAATTATATCTATTGGAGTATCGATTGGTTCATATCTCACAGACTTAATGTCGTTAGCATTGCTTGCTGAGTATATCGCTGTTATCTTTCTCTCATTATTCATGATTGCAACAATTATCCGACAGAGAAAAATAATACTAGGTTTGAGAGAGAGTCATGAAGCTATGGCAAAACAGATAAAACAATTATTTGGTATCTCATGTCCATCTTGTGGTGAATGGATTGAAATTGATTTTCCCAACTATGCAACGAGTGGCATCCATGCTACGGGTGGACAACCACCAACTGGAAGTTTTTGGAGAAATACTGAAGAACGAGAAGTGCAATGCAAAAAGTGCAAAGGGAAATTTCACGTAGATATACCTCGTTCACAGACATATAAAGTCCGCAAATAAATCCTGTACCCTTTTTGGTCAAGTTTTCCATGTCAAGCCTTCTAATTTTTGAAGTTCTCCATAACGACTAGGCAAAAATGAACAGAAAAAGCCAAAATTTTCTTTAAGCATTTTCGTGACTAACAATACGATTGTGCCCATAATGCGGTAAGATTCAAGGCGCACGGGTCTGTTTAAAACGAGTTCTATATCCGTTAAACATGGGTTGCACAAGGTTCACCGTGTGCCTATAACAAAAAGTAAAATGTGAATGCGTTTAGTTCTAGTTCTAGTGTACGCGCGGAGATAAGAACACTAGAAACAGAAACAAAGAAGAAAGGGATGTTTGTTTATTGCTTATTGCTGTGCGTGCTTCTCCATGTAGGCTTTGAACAGCGTTTCAAACTTTGATTCTAACGTCTTCTGTTGTGCTTGTGCTATTGCCGCTGTTAATTCGCTGTCGTATTGCGTCGCTGTCATTTTGCCAATTCGCAGAGCTTCCAGCATTGCTTTAAGCTGTTCCGCGTTCACACCAAACTTTTCAGCTATTTCAGCTTGCGCTTTCGCTTTCGAAAGGTCTTCGTCTCCAATCATTCCGAATATGTTTTGACTAATCCATTTATCCACGTTGTCGAACATTTTTCGGTATGTCACGCAATCTTCAGCGGTCAGCGATTTGAATTGGTAGAGCATCGAGATTTTGCCTTTGTGTCCTAACATAAATTCCTTTAAATCCTCATCTCTTTTTTCACCACATGCAAGATTTCGGTCTAACACTTTATCCGCGAAAGACCGCAAAAGATACGGTCTGCCTTGAAACCCGACTGCTGCAAACATTGCGACGATTTTCTGATAGACCGAGTCTGCAGAGTTATACTTGCGCATCAGTGGAGTTTTGGCTGTCACGGTTTCGGCGTTGTTCAATGTGGTCTCTAGCAATTCTGTGATTTTGCTGTGCAGTATCACGAAAAATTTCACATGCGCCTTGTTTCCTTCATATTCTTTTGGCACAAACAGAAACGGGTTTTTGGCTGTGAAGTGAATCTTACCGTTTTGCAGTACGTAATCAGAGGGCGCGAAGTCTCCCACTGTCAACTGTGAAAGCAGCGCGGGTCTCAAACCAGCGAAAGCGTAGAATCCGATAAGGATTTTTTCATCGATGTCGCCAATTTCAATCATTTTCTTTATGTGTGCAGTTTCAAGGCTTGTTTCTGTGATTGCGTCGAATTTTCTACTTGTCTTATCGAACTTTATTTCCCGAAACAGTTTTCGACTCTTAATAAGTTTGGTGCAAAAGCACCAAGACTTCACGCTGTTGAAAATTACATTCAGATATTTCGGCGCAAGACTGGCTTGATACATACGGATAAATTGCTCTGTCGCCTCTTCTATTTGCTCCAAGCCCACCTTTTCGAAGTCGAAAGGTTCAATGTTTCTATCGTGGCAAAAACGCGCTAACCCGAAAGAATAGCTGTTTAGCGTGGTGCGTTTCAGACTTAAGCGTGTTTTGAACGTCTCTCTCACCCGTATTTCAGTTTCTACGTTTCCGAAACCCGTCAAAATTGCGTGCGTTGTTGGAACGCCAAAAAACGCGTTTTTGCGGGTTTCGGTTTCGGTTTGTTGCTCATTTTTGAGCAACACTTTTTGTATTTGTCTCTGCATTTTCTCAAGCTCCAACGGTTAAGAGCGAATTGAGAAAAGGCATATAAACCATGCCTATTTAAAACAAGAAAAATCTTGGCAAAATATAGATTGAGCTTCCTTCCCTCACCGTTCACCAATCCAGAACAAGAACCAACCGACCAGAAACATGAACGCTAAGACAGGTAACCCTAGAATCAGGAGAAACTAGCGCGCGTTAGCATAGAAAAATTAATCATACCCCTTCGCACTCATACCATTTGAGAGGGACGTCTCATAGAATCCGAAAGAGAATCGCGGATTGATGCATGTGTTGAATGTTGTGTTAGAGACAGGGACTTCTCTGAAAAGAAAGTGTATCGTTGTGAACTATGCGATAGATGGTTTTGTGAGAGGCACGTTGAACCAAGATTAGCCTTCATAAGAGACTTGAAAGCAATTGGGGACTCTCCTGAAGTTAGGGTATTATATTACACGGAAATGCAACGTGAAAATGGGCATCCAGATTTTGAATATAGTCGAAGAAAATTCACTGAACTCGACATAGAGGAACAGAGACGTTCAGAACTCATAGAAGAAGCACTCGATAAAATGAACGCACATTACAGAGGAAAACACACAATACCAACATTTACCCCAAAATTGCCGAAGGGAAAAAAGGCAACAATTTCGGAAGGAGATTATCATTTTGAGAAGAAGGAACTACCTACATATGACTTGAAGAAAGGAAAGAAGGAAAGACCAATGGAGATAAGTGAGAGAGAGCCTTCAAGACGTAGGCAATTGCTCAACGTAGATTGGAGATCAAAGAATTTTCTATTGTCTCTTAAGCTCTGGTTCATAATCTTCTGGGTCACTGTAGGCATGCTATTCCTGATTGAGAGAGGCAATCCAGTTCAGTTCTATCACAGCGTTCCTGACCCGTTAAGATATGCTCTGTATGTCTTTGCTTCTATTATTGGAGTATGGAGTGGATACAGAGTCTTTGAGAAGTGTGACTACAACCCCAGATCAGACAGAGGACTCTTTGCGTTGAAACTGTTGTCTGGAGGGATACTTGTTGTGGCTGTCTTCACTATGGTGTTTAGTATTTTCTTTCTAGGTGGATTGTTCACAGAACCTCAATTGAGCTTGGGAAGGGAAACTATGTCTACCTTCCTCATTGTGTTATCATTTGTACTCATAATCACAAGCGCATATCTAGTGTTCAAGTTTGAAAGGAGATCAGGGATAATAGTGTATAGGAGATAGTGACAGGTATCTGAACCTAAAGGAGCATCATTGTTTTAGAGGTAAGTTATTAAAATTGAAAAGGAAAAAAGAAAATCCGTGAAGAGTAAGAAACAAGAAGATAGGGAATTTCAGTTAGAAATGTTGAGGCTTCAACTGAAATACGGTATCATTGGTTCGGTTATGACCATGCTTTATAGTGCGGCAATTTCATATATTGTTGCTACAATTACTATAGGCTCAAGTATCCCAAATATAGTGGTGACGAATCTTATCGTCCCTCTTACTCTCGTAATGATTATTTCTATTTTTCTCAGTGTGGTTTTTGTTGCCTGTGGAATAAAGGAAGAAATAACTAAACTACGGAACGATTTTATTGAACCGAAAGCAAACGGCAATGAGCAATAGAATTATCTTCTATCACTCTTTTTAAGCCAATTTTCTGATTTTGCGGAAAACTTATAGCTAAACCCAAGGAACTAATCAGAATCGTGAAGCCAAATCAAAAGAGAGAGGAATTCTAGCATGAAGAAAAGTGATTTTCAACTAATTGGTTATATTGGTTTTGTATTAGGTGCATTGCTCATGGGTGGTGGAATACTCGGGTATAATTACTATACTGACTTCCATGTATGGGCAACGATTGGAGGGCATTTAGCAGACCAATTAGCACAAGACTGTCTTGTTTTATTGGTTGCTGGAATTGTCTTATTAGTGATAGGTTTAGCGTTTCTCTGGAGAGCGAAACAAGAAGGTGCACCGACTCAAGCAACTCTCCCAAAACCACCCGACTAGATTGAAAATGAAAGCAAGACTTAGAATGAAGTGTAAGGCTTGCGGACATTGGAATAGGGTTGAAGTGAATAAGCTCTTCATTGAACAACCTAGCTCAGAACCGAAAGTTAAGGTCTTAATTCCGTACTATGAACCCGTTGAAAGTTGAGACATGCAAGAAATGCAAAAGTGCTATAGCTGAACCGAAAGAACTAATCAGATTGGTGAATATGAAATGAGTGAAAACCGAACCGTTTCAATAATGCTTTTCGTTCTAGGTCTTTTCTTGATAGCTGTCGGAATAGGCTTATCTACGGTCACTCAAACAGTCACAAGATACCGAAACTATTACGGTTTTCAAATTCCTTATCAAGAAACGATTCAACCTTATGCTGGCGTTGGTATGGTCATGGTGATATTTGGCATAATCGTTCTAATTGGTGCGTTCATAAAGACTAGAAGTAAGAAAACCGTGACCGTGAAAATGGAGATGCCAAAAACTGAGCAAATCTAGGAGAAGACAACCGACTAAAGAGCAAGATGCTTTTGTAGTAGGTGGAATTCTTGCGGTCATAGGTCTTTATGTTATCCTTTCTAGCCATGACCTTCTAACGGGTTTCTTCTTGTTGGGTCTAGGAGTCGTGTTCATGGCATCTTCAAATGATGAATTCAGAAAACAGCTTTTCAATTTCTTCTTTGGCATCTTTAAAGGCATATGGAAATTGCTAAAAGGCTAGGTTTTTCTAAGGTCATACACTACGAAAATGGGAAGGAAGTTCAATCTATATAATCGGAGAATCTAGCGCGCGCGCTATTGCGACATTATTCTATACTGGGCTTTTTGCTCACTTTAAGAAGTTTCCATCCGCCAAACAACTCTCTCTTCTGAAAGTGATATAAGCCGCATTCTTTGCACTTCATGATTCTTGTGCCTTTCTTAACGTCAAACTCCACTAACTCAAGTAAGCCATCGCAATCAAAGCATTTTCCAGTGTGCTTTTTCAGCCTTTCATCTGACATATGAAGCCCAGCAATGCTTACAAGATATCCGAATTGGCAGATAAAACGATTTCCCACAAGAATTATAAGGTTTGAAGCAGAAACAATATCTTGGTTATCAAAATGTATTCTCAGGGTCCAATCGTAAACGAACCTCAGTATATCTGCGACGTTTGTGGCAAGAAGAAACCAGTTAGCCAGATGGCTGGCAAGTGCGTCAAATGCGGAAAATATGTTTGCAGTCAATGTGCAAGATTGAAAGGCGACAGAGTATATTGTCCTCAGCATGCGGGAGCGTGTTTTATTGCCACAGCAGCCTATGGAACTCCAATGGCCGAAGAAATCAATACGTTGAGAAGATTCAGAGACAGAGATATGGAACCCAACCTTCTTGGAAGACACCTCGTTACCCTATACTATGACGTAAGCCCACCTTTGGCAAGAGTGATTGCTCGAAGCGAAAACATGAAAGCATTCGTAAGATTGAACCTCAAACCTATCATACGGTCTCTTGAGTCAAGAAGTAACCAAAAAGATACTTAACATGTAGAAGAGATTGTTCTTGTCATTACGTCTGAGCAATTACACAATGTATGATTTAATACCTCTAGTAGAAGCGTGGCTTGAGCAAGAGGGTTTTTCTGTTTCGGTTTTGGCTAACAGGGTAGAAGGTGTGAAAAAGACTGGATTTTTGTCTTCGGAAAAAGTGACAGTATTCCTAGAAGACTATATTGGTTTGTGCTCAGTAAAGATACAAGGTCAATCAAACGCTTGCACAGGTCTTGCCGAGCATCTCAAATCCCTTCCAACCAAGACACCTAGAATTGATAGAGAGACGATAATAAAAGAAAGAGAAATCGTCACAATACCTTGTCCATATTGCAGAACTCTGGTCAGCGTTACCGAAAGGAAATGCCCAAACTGTGGAGCATATATCAAAGGGTAAACTGCTGTGTTTTTGCAAGTTGCAGAAGTATGAAAGGAACCCGAAGCCAAACAATGACCAACACCATTGTTAGACTCATTTTTTTCTACCACTCCACTCTACCGAAGTTGAAGCGAGTGCACGAAAAGAGGCGGGGAAGTGAAAACAAGCCTAAAATGAAGCTATTTTGCGAGGATAAGCCTCGTTTGCTTTAGAACATTATGGTTCTGTCGAACAAGACCTTACATAGATATACCATTAAGGCTTTCGGGATGTCTGAGGCAATCCTCTTTTAGTCGCTGTTTGAATCATGGAATTCTAAACTGTATGCACATATGATTTTGATGGTCACGGTTCGCGTATGCTTTGTGTTTGTGATGAGCGCGCACTTGTCCCATTCTTGCGTTTCTGTTTCATTCGTTTGGGTTTGGGAAGGAAGGAAATATAGATTGAACCCCAAGCCCACGATTGCATTCATCCTACCTAGAGACTTCGTTTCACCTTCCTTTCAAGGCACATAACGCACGCTGCGGGACCCAAGTTTTCCGACTCGTATACTCAATTCCGTATGCCCTTCACATATTAGCCCTATTGCTGCTCTTTTTTCTCAGATAGCCCCTCTTTTCCCATCACGAGAATATAGCTTGACTGAACCGTGTATACTTCCTGCCTGATAGCTGGTTTTTCGAAGCGTGAAGTTCTTCAAGCAAGTTTGGTTTGGATAAAACTTTACCCCCCAAACCAAACCTGACGACGGTGCTCTGCTGTGGAAAAATGAGCTTAGCAGGGCAGTATACAGGATTCAGTCAACAGTAAGAAGTAAGAGCAGTAATAGGGGTAGTATACGAATCGAGTATACGCCCTTCAGGTGTAGATAAAAGGACAAGACTTTAGAATGCGCAACGCTTCTATTGCCAGTTAAGGTTGATGAGGTTTTGTCAAGAAGAGAAAAGAAAGCTGCAGGCTTAGAGCAGCATAGAAAATTACAGCGAGAGAAAGAACTGAAAAGAAAAGAGAAAAAACAGGTTTCGCTTCCTGCAAAACATTCGAAAGGTTAGAAATAGTTGCGTTTGGGTTTGGGGTTTGGGGATAAAACTTTACCCCAACCAACTTCAGAAGCAAATCCTACAGCGCGCGTTGAAGGGCGAATATTCTTTAAAGCTGAGAGTGGCATAGTACTGTTTGGTTAGCGTGTGTGTGCGAGAAGTGAGTCTGAAGTTCAAGCTGCCTGTTAGTCGCATGATGTATGTTTTAATGGTTGTTTTTTTGGCTTCAACTGCTTTTTTGGTGGCTCTTGCTGTTGCGATTTGGACTGGGAGAGTCCAAGCCAATCCTCCTATGAGTGTTGTTTCTCTATTGGCAATTGGAGTTGGATTGCCCACTGCTTCCTTCCTGTCGTTTCTTTATACTGTTAGATGCATTTTCTCTAATTACCATAAGCTTACGGATAGAGAGTTGATTGTTTCTGCTTCTCCTTTTCATGTTAGGGTTCCTCTGGAAGAGATTGTCGAGATTGAAATTGACGCTGGAAAAATTAATGCGTCGCTTGGTGAGAGCGTGGATGTGAAGTATAGGGAAACTGGGGAGGGCGGATTTGAGGGTGGGCGATTCAAGTTTTATGGCGTCACTATTACGAATTATGGGGGTAAAAAGATAGTCAAGTCTGTCTTTAGTGGCAAAAATCTTGTTTTGATTAGGGCAACAAAGCACGAGATTACGACGAACGTGCCGGACGTGAAAGAGTTTGTTGAGCTGGTTTTGAAAGCTGTTCAAACGCGAAAGTCAGAATTGAAGCTCTAGGAAGCGCGCTAGAGAATGTGAAGAGCTTCTGGAGTGGTTGGTTGGATAAAACTTCACCCCAAACCCAAACATGAAGCAAATAGCACGCTTAATACTGTGGTTTCGCTGGAGAAATCTCCGTCTCTTGAATCTAAGGCTTTATAACAGGTGATTAAACACTTCACTACTAAGAAGTGGTGTTTAATGCCGAAGACTGAAGCCATAATAAAAATCCAAAACGTTGTTGCTGCTGCCACTCTAAACCAGAAGGTTGACTTGAACGCCATTGTCAAGGGCTATCCTGGAGTTGAATACAGGCCAGAGCAGTTTCCAGGGCTTGTGTTTAAACTTAAGAGACCGAAGACGGCCACGCTGATTTTCAGCTCCGGCAAGATGGTGTGCACAGGAGCAAAATCGGAAAAGGAATCCCGCAGAGCTGTTATGACAGTTGTTAAAGAACTGAAAAAGGGCGGAATAATCATCATTGGCAAGCCGGACTTGAAGGTTGTGAACATCGTTGCTTCTGTAAGGTTAGGCGGAAAGGTAGATTTGGAGAAGGCAGTTACCACGCTTGAAAAAACGATGTATGAGCCGGAGCAGTTTCCAGGATTGATTTACAGGATGGACGAGCCTAAAGTGGTCATACTGATATTCGCAAGCGGGAACCTTGTCTGCACCGGAGGCAAAAAAGAACAGGACGTCTATGACGCCGTACACAAGCTCCACAGGATACTTGAAGAACAGCAACTGATATTCTACGAATAATCTTGCCCGCCAGATATGCAAAAGATTATGGGAAACGCGCGCATTTCGATTTGTTACAACTGTGTTCCTAGGAACGTTCTTCTCAAAAGGTCTCAGAATAATTCTGACAGAAACAGGAAGGATCGAGAAAAAGCTTTCAGGACTCTGCTAGAATATAGCGTGCGTTAGTGCGGCAAGGCACACAATCAGGACACATGAGAACGCCAAACTCATATATCACTGAGTAGCATTTCTGGTGGAGAGGTAGCTGCATGAGCAGTATGATTGCTTTCTGCGGGATAGACTGTGGCGAGTGTAAGGCCTTGATTGCGACGCGGAAGAACGACAGAGAAATGAAAAAAGCGATTGCAGAAGAATGGTCAAAAGAGTTTGGACACAAGATAGAACCTGAAGATATAAACTGCGTTGGATGTTTGGTTAATGATGGACCTCACATTAACTACTGTGGCGTCTGCGAGATAAGGAAATGCGGTGCCAGCAAGGAAATTGAGAATTGTGCGTTCTGCATCGAATATAAATGTGAAAAGCTCGCCAAGTTTCATGAACATGCGCCTAAAGCGAAAAGCCAACTGGAAGAGATAAGCAAAAAGAGAAAGAACACTTGAAACACCTTCGCGCGCGCCACATGACCATTCCCGTGTCACGGACTCACCACCGCGTTGCCTCGGGACCAAGCTTAGGAAATCTAACATCTTTTTGCGATCGGGTCTGAGAGGGCATCCTTTCTGAACGCACGCGAAAACCGATTAACGCTTCTGCGCACGGGATACACAATGAAAACAAACGCGAACTAAACGCAAATCATGAAATTCGCGTTATTTCCCAATTTTATCTGAATGTTTTTTCTTCTTTTGAATGTTCTTTTTCTTCAGCGAGGGCATACGCCAATCTCCTCGAAGTAGCGCCTACCATTGGCGGTATTGCCATATGAACGCTTTAAGGTTTTCCAGTGATCAAGACGTGCGGGCGACAAAGAAACAACAAATGCATTATGTAATACAATGTAGGCACCACAACGTGGAAACAAAACAACACCTGCAGACAACAAACAAACCCGTTATTTTGTTTGGTTTGGGGTAAAGTTTCATCCCAAAGCGCTAGCGCGCGCCTAATGCCTGGCCTTCATCGTGCGCGCTGTGCCTATTTCTCTGACAGCGCAATTAGATGTCCACTGAATACAAAGAGCCAAATGAGCGCTGGATAGACGATCATGCGTTCCATTCCTCCAGGACCTATACCCAAGAAGAAAACGCTGTCTTGCGCCTCGATGCTCTCGAAGATGCCGCTTGTTAAGAGGCCACCGGCAAAGAGAGCCAACGCTCCAAGCGACATCAACCCCAGT
>JALHSY010000048.1 GCA_022865455.1 Candidatus Bathyarchaeota archaeon | reverse complement strand
GTTCTGCTTCCAGAATCTGGTTCCACAAGCGCAGAGTCTCCAAAGCTTCCTTCTCATCTAACACTTGGATGGCGTAGCCGGCGTGCACCAGAACGTATTCGCCTACCTTGGCATTAACAAGTGTCACGTTGACCTCTCTCAAAACGCCTTCGCCAAAGTCGACTTTGGCCTTGTCTTTCTCGACGTTTACGACCTTGCCGGGAATCGCCAAGCACATGACTATCAGCATGTAACCAAAAATTGCGCAAGGATAAATCAATTATGGTTTAGAAATGGGAAAAACCAACGCTGGCGGCTTGACCAAAAGACAAACCTCCATCGCCTGGCGGAACTGCTTCGTGAACCAGAAACCGTAAGCCAGCGGTTTCCACGATTCTTCGCATAGTCAAGGTGAATATCTCGTTGCATGCGACTCCGCCTGAGAAGCCGACAGTTCTTACGCTGTTTTCCGCTGCCTTTTCAATTGCCAATTCGGCCAAGCCTTTAGCCAAGTAAGCATGAGCCAAGTAAGCCAAATCCGCTTTGGAATGTTTTCCCAGGTTTTCGAATATTTCCAGAAGCAGTTGTGTCGTGTCCAATGTATTGTTCTTTATTATGGGTTTCAGTTTGAGCACGCTATTTCCTTTCATGGCGGCTGATTCAAGCTTCATTGAGGGTTCGCCTTCGTAGGTGCGTTCGTAGCATATGCCTAAAATGGCTGAGACGGCGTCTAGGACTCTTCCGCAGCTGGTTGTCTTGATCAAACTGCTTTTTCTCTGAATTTGGTGTAGGAGCACTTGGACCTCTTCTTCGCCGTGTGGGAAGTGCTGTGCATTCTGCTGGAGCCATTCTCTCACGTCTGTCTTCTTAGAAAGTATTCCTGCGGCAATGCGCAGTGGGTATCGTGTGGCTTGGTCCCCACCTATGAGCGGCTGTTTTTCGAGGTGAGCTACGCGTTCGAAACCGAATTCTTCTCTGTTGGAAAGGAGGATTTCGCCGCCCCAAGCTTCGCCGTCAACTCCGTATCCGTAGCCGTCGCAGCAGACTCCGACAATCTCATTCACGTCATGTTCAGCCATGAGCGCGGCAATGTGCGCGTAGTGATGTTGTACCTGAACAGTCTGCCAACCATTTTTCTCGGCCAGTTCTTGGGCAAGTCGCGTTGTGGTGAATTTTGGATGCGAATCGCATGCTACGGCTTCAACTCTGGCGTTCGTCAAGTGGATAAGATATTGCATCGTGCTTTCGAGAAAGTCTCTTGTTTCCAAGTTTTCAACGTCGCCTATGTGCTGGGAGATGAACACCTTTTTTCCGAGCAGGACACAGGCGGTGTTGTTCAGTTCTCCACCCAACCCAACTACGCAACACTTGGCTTTTGCTTTCAGCATTACTGGGGCTGGCGCGTAGCCTCGTGAGCGTCTTATGAACACTCCTTTTCCATCATGCATGCGGATGACTGAGTCGTCGCATCTGTGGGCTATTCGGCGGTTGTGAAACAGGAAGTAGTCAACTGTGTCTCCGAGCGTTTTCAAGGCTTCGTCGTTGTCCTTTATTATGGGCTGGTTCGGCGGGTTTGCACTTGTCATGACGAAGGCAGGTTCGTCCACATCATCGAACAGCATGTAATGCAATCCAGTGTATGGCAGCATGACGCCGACGTTGTGCAGGTTCGGCGCCACCAACTCCGAAAGGCAGTAATCCTCAGTCTTGTTGAGCAGCACTATTGGACGTGAAAACGAAGTCAGAGTCTCCGCTTCTTTCCTGCTCACTTCGGCGAAGGTTTTCACTGTTTCCAAGTTTCTGGCCATGATGGCGAAGGGTTTCTGGCTTCGGTGCTTGACCTCTCTAAGCCTCATCAACGGCTTGTCTTTTGTGGTTGCAGTTGCCACGTGGAAGCCGCCGTAGCCTTTGATGGCGAGTATGTGGCCTTCTGAGAGGAGTTTCCCTGCTTCTCTTATCGGGTCTTTGTGCTTGATTAGTTCGCCGTCGGGTGTTGTCAAATAGGCTTTCGGGCCGCACACTGGGCAGGCAACTGTTTGGGCGTGGAAGCGTCTGTTTGCAGGGTCGGTGTACTGGTTTTGGCAGAAGCTGCACATTTGAAAGTCTCGCATGGTCGTGTTTTCACGGTCGTAAGGCAGCTGGTCAATGATCGTGTATCTTGGGCCGCAGTTTGTGCACGTGATGAAAAAGTAGTCGTGTCTCCTGTCTTCGGGTTCCCTCAACTCTTTCAAGCAATCGTCGCACACTGCAATGTCAGGCGGAATGACTGAGCCGGAGAGTTCTGCTTCTTTGGAGCTTTTGTGGATGGTGAATTTCCCATACTCGTTCTTTCCTGACACTTTCGTGGTGAGGATTTCGTGAATCTGCGCTAGGGGCGGCTTCTTTTGCTTTAGGTCTTTTAGGAAGTTTTTGATGTTGTTCTCGTTGCCTTCAAGGAGTATTTCAACTCCTGCGTCGCCTCTGTTCTTGACGTAGCCGTTCAGCTTGTTCTCCACTGCTGTTCGGTAGATGAGGGGGCGGAAGCCTACGCCTTGAACTATGCCTGTGACCTTGACTTTTACGCGCACTCTAGTGCATCTCTTGCGATTTAGAAGCAGGTGACGTTTCATATAGGTTTTGACTTTCTACCCAAGACTGCCGCTGCTGTAGTACAGGAATGGCAGTGCAAGCAGAATCGTGTCGTGCCCTCGTGGCGTGAGCGAATACCTCACTCGAAGAGGTGGTCCCTGCTCCACTGATCTGCCGACGTAGCCGCCTTTTGCCAAGCTTTTCAGTTTGTCAGACAGTGTACGGGAGTTCACGCCCAGAATCTTCTTGAGTTCTCCGAAGCCTGTTGACTTTTTGAGGAAGAGTATGTAGAGTATTTGGAGGCTCCATTTTTGAGTCAGCAGCGTGAAGCTTTCTTCAAGTGCTTGTATAGTTTCTCTCAGATCTTCCAAGCTTAGTCCTTGGAGTTGGAATATCTGGTTGAGTGTTTCCTCTATTCCGTCAAGGTTTACTCTCAGCCGCGATTCTACGAACCTGCGAAGCTCGTTGCTTAACACTGTTTTTGAGTTCATGTGTGCACACTCGGTGTGTGAATGGTTACTACAAGATTTATATGGTTTAGTTTTTAAATCTAGTGTACAATTAATAGCTCTGTTTGCATGGAGAATGGTTGCATGCCGAAGCCTCAAGAATCAGCGAAGGTGGAATCGGTCAAGTTCGAAACTTACTCAACAAGCCTTTGCCCTGAATGCATGGCGAAGATTCCGATGAGGATTTACGAGGAAAACGGGGTCATCTATCTTGAGAAGACTTGTCCTGAGCATGGGAAGTTTGAGGACGTTTACTGGGGAGACGCTGAGCTTTTCAAGTGGTTCTACGACAACTGGTACAACGCTAGATATGTGGGCAGCGGTTTGCAGAATCCTCAAACTGAAACAGTCAAAGGTTGCCCTTTTGACTGTGGGGTATGTCCGCAGCACAAGACTCCTACGATTCTGGGAATCATGGACGTCACTAACAGGTGCAACATGGCTTGCCCAGTGTGTTTCGCCTATGCAGGGGCGTCGAACTACGTTTATGAGCCTTCGTTTGAGCAGATTGTGGGCATGTTTAAGGTTTTGAGGGCTAACCGTCCATGGGCTTGCAATGCGTTGCAGTTCAGCGGCGGAGAGCCGACCGTGAGGAATGATTTGCCGGATTTGATTCGTGAGGCGAAGAAGGCTGGGCTCAGCCACATTGAGGTTAACACGAACGGCTTGCGCATTGCTGAAGACATTGAATATTTCAAGAAGCTGTTGGATGCGGGTTTGAGCACGCTTTACTTGCAGTTTGACGGTTTGAGGGAGGACATTTACAAGAAAACACGTGCAAGGGCTGATCTTGTCCCGATCAAGCAGCAGGTCATTGACAACGCGAGAAAGATAGGCTTGGACTCGATTGTTCTGGTTGTCACTTTGGCGAAGGGCGTGAACGACAAGGACTTGGGCGCGATTATTGATTATGCAGTGAAGAATCATGATGTTGTCCGATGTGTGAATATTCAGCCAGTTTCGATGGCTGGCCGGGCAAGGAAGGATGAGCTGCGGAAGATGAGGATCACGATTCCTGACACGATGAAGGAGATTGAGGACCAGACTCATGGCGCGGTGGACAGGTTTGACTGGAGACCCGTTAACTGGCCTGTGCCGATGACTAAGGGCATGGGTGTGATTAGGAATAAGGTTTATCCTGATTTCACGATGCATCCGATGTGTGGGGCGGCGACGTTTCTGGTTGTTGGCAAGGACGGTTCGTACAAGCCGATTATGAAGTATATGGATGTAGACAAGTTTGCAGATGTTTTCTGGAGCATCTACTACTCAGGAGTGAAGGGTTCCAAGAGGGTAGCAAAACTGAAGCTGGCCAAGCTTTTGCCGATGGCTAAGTCTGGTTTGGTGAGGAATTTGATTAAGGATGTGGTGACTAAGGGAAGCTACGAGGCTTTGGGAGGCTTCATGCGGAGGATTGTGATGATTGGGATTATGCATTTTCAGGATGTGTGGAACTTCGATTTGGACAGGGTTCAGAAGTGCGCGATTCACTACGTGACGCCTGACGGCAAGATAAGGTGCTTCTGCACCTACAACAGCATACACCGACCAAACGT
>JALHSY010000247.1 GCA_022865455.1 Candidatus Bathyarchaeota archaeon | reverse complement strand
TTCGTCAAAGTATATGGCTCCATTAACCGTCGGAATTCCCATATTATTACCATAGCTTCCTATGCCTGCCACAACGCCCATGTAAACATACTTCGGATGTTTAACTCCAAGCGGAAGCTTCCGATAATCAAAGTCTAGGGGACCGAAACCTAAAACGTCCGTGCACGCAATTGGGTCAGCCCACACGCCCAAGATGTCGCGGATCACTCCGCCCACGCCTGTTGCTGCGCCGCCGAAGGGCTCTACTGCGGATGGGTGGTTGTGGGTTTCAATCTTGACTGCTATGCCGTAGCCCTTGTCAAACTCGACTATTCCCGCGTTGTCTTCAAAAACCGAAAAGCACCAGCGCGGGTTGATTTGCTTAGTGGCTTCTGCAATGTACGTCTTGAAGAGGCTGTCGATCTGCCTCCCATCTATCTCTATTTTGCCTTTGAACGTTTTGTGGAAACAGTGCTCTGACCATGTTTGCCCTATGGTTTGGAGCTCCACATCCGTTGGGTTTCGCTGTTTTCCCCTGAAGTAGGCCTGAACAGCTTTCATTTCTTTCAGACTTAGGCCAATGCCGAGTTCGCGGCTGACTTCCAGAAGCTGCTGATCTGAAGCCTGAAGAACGTTTATTTCAAAGAGTAGGAATTTCCTGTTTCTGTGGGTGTAGACGCCTGCAGTCATTTTTCTTCCCCAACGACAATGTCATAATTGTCCTTGGTTGGGTTAGCAAGGAGCCTCTTACACATCTCTTCAGCTTTGCCTTCCGTTTCCTTCCTCGATTCCGCTCTCAGAACGAGACTGTAAACCTTGCTTACGTTGACGGTTTCAACCTTGTAGCCAAGCTCTTTCAGCAAACGTGCCGTGGTCTCGCCCTCAGGGTCGCTGTGCCCCGGCTTCAGGCTGACTTCGATTCTCATCTTGTATTTCATGATTTATGCTTGAGTTCAAAGGGATTTAAGCGCTTTTGTCATCAATAAGGCAAACAATTACTTCAAAACGATCTTCATTCGGTTATGGAGAATTCTGACTCCTTCTGCGCTCGTCACGCGACCTATCTGTTCAGACTTAACCCCAGCCCTTTCCAGAACATCCAATGCCTCATCAGCGACTTTCCTATCAACAATTGCTGCAAAACCCCATCCCATGTTGAACGTTCTGAACATCTCTTCATCCGTTATGCGACCGCCGAGCTGGCGTGCGGTTTCCTGAAGCAGTATGAAGATTGGCTGCGGTTTGAAATTGTCAAATTCAAAGCCTATGCCCTTCGAGAATCTTGCCAATCTGTCAAACTTCAGGTACGCATCGCCTGTGATGTGCACTGCGGCCTTCACTTCAAGCTCCTCAGCAGCCTTGAGCAACGGCTTAACGTAGATTCTGGTTGGCTCTAGGACTTCGAGCACTATTTCTCTTTCCAACCCATCCGGCACATCGCGGGGCTCGTATTTTCCACCCCACTGTTTGAAGAGTACTTTTCTTGCGAGCGAAATGCCATTGCTGTGAAGACCGGAGCTTCGCAGGCCTATGATGGCATCGCCTGGTTTCACTTTTTTCCCAGAGATTATCTTGTCACGGGAGACTTCACCTATTGCCGACACGACCATGTCGAAGCCCTTGCCTTCGCTCAGCCCTCTTATGAGTTCTGAAACGTCTCCGATCTCGCCGCTCGGCACTATGCACTCAGCCTCAGCCGCTCCGCGTGCTATTCCCTTCATCCATTCCTCAACCAAGGCAGGCTCCGAGATCTGGGCATGAATGTTGTCCGAAATCGCCAAAGGTCTTGCGCCCGACCGCATAACATCGTTAACAGCCATGGCCACGCCGTCGATCCCAATGGTGTCATATTTCCCAGCTAACTGTGCAACCAACACTTTTGTACCGACGCCTTCAATGGCCAAATCCAAGTAGCGATTTCCGCCGCAAGGGAAGATGTTACCGTAAGGCAGCTCAACGACTTCACCATGCCTGCTGAACCTATAGGTTCTCTTTAGAATCCGGAGCGCCTTCTTAGAATCAGTTCTTAATTCTCTATCGACACCAGCCTTGGCATAAGTGAATTTCCGAGTCAACGCCTTCCCCCTCAATCATACAGGTCGTTAGCCATTCTCATGTGCAGAAATATGAATCTTTCCGAATCTCGCGGCGACAGCGATCTCCTCTAGAGGCAGCGTTTGAAAACGGTGAGTTCGAAAACGTTCTGAATACTAATCTTGAGTAATCGTGTACCCCTATTGATGCTAGGGAGCTGCGAAGCGTGCGGTGAAGGACCGCTGTCCTTTCGGAGAGTCGCATCTGACCTCCTGACAAATTGCCTCAGCTGATTTGTTTCTTGTGTACGCGTTCAGCAGCATCCCTAGCAAGACGTAGTATTGCCTCAGAAAGTCAAGGCCCTTCTCGCTTGCTCGGTATAAGACTTGGCCGTCTTTCTCATGGGTTTCGATGAAGCCCATTTCAATAAGGCATCCCAGGTATTTCTTGAGCTGTACATGGTTGGTGCCTACATGTCTCATGATGGAGTATTGACCTGCACCGCTTCCTTTCATGTTTTCTATCATTAATGCCATGATTTCGACGTTGCTTCTGTATTTCATGCGCAGATTAAGAAACTTCGAAGTTCTATACCTCTCTGGCAAGGACAAGTAAGAAACACTGAACTTTGCTGCACCGTCGGCCACCGTCTACACCCACACTTTACTTATCTATGTTGAACATATTATAGGTTTTTTCCATAGAATCTGTTGAAAATAGAAGATTTCACACGAAAACATTTTATCTTATGTCAGTTGAAAGTATTGAATGGGAGAAAACAGTGTCTCAACCCAAGCTAACACCTGCTGAAGCAGCGTTCCTGCAACAAGCGTTCAACGCTGACTATGAAATGAGCAACATACGCCTTCGGGAAGGCGAATATCAGCACAGCCTTGCCAAAGCGATAGCGACTTTCGAACTGGAGCTGCATTTTCCTGACGTCAAAGACCTGACGAGAAAATTGTTCGGCGCGGAGAAAACGAACGACGTTCGTTTCATCCGCAAGATCCAGACGATCTTGAAGAAGATGGAAAAAAGTGGCGTCGTCATTATCCTTCCAAAAAAGATGCCTTGGGACCTGCAGAGGTATGGGCTTTCGAGCTTCAAGTTTCAAGACTCTGACAAGAACCTCATAATCCTTGCCACCGATCAGCAAATCGAACAGGCGCGAAGTCTGCTACGTTCCACATTGAATTCGCAAGAAGCATTTCCGACAAGGCCGAGCATCGCGGCCATCATGATTCTTGTGCTGGCATTGGCCGTAGGTGCATCATACGTGGCAATCTTGTGGTCTCTCACCGAACCAGTGATCAACCCTGCTGTCTTTGTTCCAGCCTTCTCTATTGCGATGCTCTGTTCATTGTTGCTTGGAAGAGCACTTTCCCAGAGGTAGTCATCGCGCATCCTACCTTAACGTTTAATAAACCTGTATGTAGGCAGAAGGAACTGTGATCAAGATGAAGAAAACTCTCTCAACTTTGTTAGTTATTTGTTTACTGTTTACATTGCCTTTGATGGGTGGTTTTAAGGTCGTTGTTAGAGCTGAATTTGACCCTATTCTCGAAGTTGGTGGTTCAACAGGCTATTCGACGATACAAGAGGCCATCAACAACGCAAGTTCAGGAGACACCATTCTTGTCCACCCAGGAACCTATGCTGAGAATGTGGTCGTCAACGAGAGCGTGTCTCTCATTGGAGAAGTCAAGGCCTTGACCATAATTGACGGCAATCTAAAAGGGACCGTCGTTCGAATAAGAGCTGACAATGTGAGCATCACGGGTTTCACAATACGGAATAGTGGCTCGGAGCCGTCCGACAGCGGTATATTCACGGACCATTCGAACTGGGTTAACATAAGCGGCAACACGATACTGAACACCAATGACGGAATCGACCTTTTCTATTCGAACGGCAATTCGATCTTGAACAACACTATTTCCTTCAACTACTACGGCGGAATCGTTCTTTCTTCTTCCAGTTACAATCTTGTTTCAGACAACAACATTTCTACTAACTTCCTCGGACTTTATGGCATTCAAATCTACTCGTCTACCTATAACGTTGTTACACGTAACATTGCGTTCTCCAACTTTTACGGAATCTACCTTTCTTCAGCCAGTTACAACATTGTCTCGGGCAACGATGTTCTCTCCAACTATCAAGTTGGGATTGATGTTACCTTTTCCAGCTTCAACAATACTGTTTATCACAATAACTTTGACAACACGATTAATGTGCAAAGTGAAGGAGAGTCATCGAATACTTGGAGTTTCGAAGGCGAAGGTAACTATTGGAGCGACTACACGGGACGGGATCCGACGGAGGATGGGATAGGAGATACTGTCTACTTCATTAACTCGCTTAACCAAGACAACTATCCGCTAATGGGTCGATTCTCCGATTTTACTGTCCCTTTGGGGAACGAGACGTTTAGTGTTGCCATTATCAGCAATTCCACAATTTCCAATTTCAAATTCGAGATTGGGACAGAAACCGGCAACAAGATCATAAGTTACAGTGTCAGCGGCCCAAATGCCACGAGCGGTTTCTGCCGAGTGTCAATTCCCATGAGATTCATGAATGACACGTATGTTGTGTTGGTCGGGAACGAGGAGGTCGTTCCGAAACTGCTGAGCGTTTCGAATAACACGCGCGCTTGCCTTTACTTCACTTATCTGCACCGGAATCAAACTGTCACTTTAATCTCATCTGAGGCACTACGTCTCTACTATGAACTGCTTGACAGGTTTGTAGAGCTGCAGCAGCAATTCTACAGTTTGAACGCGTCGTATTACAGCCTTCTAAACAACTTTACGGTTCTTACGGGCAGCTTCAGTCAGCTTCAGCAGAGTTTTGACGCGTTGGATTCGGCATATCAGAACCTCGTTGGCCTAAACCAGTCGTATTATGATCTTCTCAGCAATTTTACCCTCCTCTTGGACAATTTCACGTTGCTCCAGCAAAATTTCACCAGCTTGAATCTAGCATATCAGAGCTTTCACAGTCTGAACGCGTCGTATTACAGCCTTCTAAACAACTTTACGACCTTGCTGAGCGATCACAGCCAACTTCAAGAAAGGTTTGACGGGTTGAACAGCTCTTATCATGAGCATCTGTTGGATTATGATGCACAAATGCAAAACATGCGGAACCTGGTGTATATTCTTGCAGCTGCGACGGCCATCTTCATAATAGCGACCATCTACTTGTCGAGAATTGCACATTCAAGAACGAAGACCAGAATTAAGGTGATTGGAGAAAGATAATACTCGTTCGTGCTTGATTCCACCTATGTCCGTCGCTTAGTTGTTTTCTGATGTTTTTCGCAGAAGACAAAAGCTCAAATCCTTCAACGCGCGCGTATATATCATGGGGTAGGAGACTTGTTGCATTTGGAGTTTCGATCATCTTTCAGAGTTCTGCATGCATTCAAGTACAGAGACAGAGTGTCAATAATGAATGACATCCTTCACAGCATCAGGAGTTCAATGGAAGGAAGGAAAAAGGCACAGATAATGCAGAGCGCCAACTTGAACTTTATTCAAACCAAGAAATACCTCAACTACATGCTTAATTGCGGTTTCCTCGTGGTTACTGAAAGAGAGACGTATGCTCTGACTGAAAAGGGTTCGAAGCTCTTGCTAATGATTGAGATGCAAAAGATTCAAAGCCTAAGATGAAAGCTATCGATGTGCTAGTCCCTGCTCATACGCCTGCAAGTTCAAAGCTATAACTGACTTTGGAACGGCTTCTTCTATTGCCTTCCTCATTGATTCTTCATCTATGCTCTTTATCATCTTCGTGAGGGCGCCTAGAATCACCATGTTTGCGTAGAGTTTCTCGCCAGTCGTCTTTTCGGCTATCTGCGTTGCAGGAATCCTTATTGTTTCTGCTTTTGTTTCAGGGATCTTCTCCACGGTGCTGCTGTCAACTAACAGCATGCCGTCTTCTTTCAAGTCCATGATGTTCTTTTCAGCAGCCTCTTGACTCATTGCCACTAATACGTCGCATTTTCTGACCATTGGGAAGCCTATTTTTCCGTCGGATATGATTACTTCGCTTTTGGCTCCGCTTCCTCTTGCTTCAGCTCCGTAGCTTTGGGTTTGCACGGCGTTCTTTCCGCTGTAGACGGCTGCTCTGCCGAGTATTTGGCCGGCGAGGACCACGCCTTGGCCGCCGAGTCCGCTTATTCTGACTTCAATCTTTTTCATCTTGCCTTTTTGCCTCCTGTATTGACTCGTAAACCATTTCAATTAGGGTTGGTCGTCTTATCTGTGCGAACTCGCCTACAACCATCCTGCCTATTAAAGACTCTTCGCTCATCTTCTGTGCCGTTTGGATTGGCGTGGATTTTTCTTTGAACCATTTCAGCATTTCTCCGGCGTTTTTGAAACCTACTTTCCTTCCGAAGGCTGTTGGACACTGGCTTATGGCTTCTATGAATCTGAATCCCCTGATTCCCAACGCTTTCTTCATTGATTCTTTTAGTTCGTTCGGCTGGGCTGTTGTCCAGCGTGCAACATAACAGGCTCCTGCCGTGACGGCCAGTCTAGCCGCGTCCAGTGGGCGCTCAAAACTGCCGTATGGCGTTGTGGTGGTTTTCGATTTTAACGGGGTTGTAGGGGCAACTTGGCCGCCGGTCATTCCGTAAATCATGTTGTTAACCATTATGACGAGAATGTCCAAGTTTCTTCTGGCTGCGTGTATGAAGTGGCTTAAGCCTATGCCGACTATGTCTCCGTCTCCGCCGAAAACAACAACGTCAACGTCTGGGCGCATG
>JALHSY010000047.1 GCA_022865455.1 Candidatus Bathyarchaeota archaeon | reverse complement strand
CTAACCCTGCACTGACCAGATTTGTCAGTGCACCGAAATTTAGAATCACTGCGGGAACGCCTATTATTAACGCCTCGTAAACGACCAAACTGAAACTCTCCAAAGATGAAAGAAGCACGAAAAAACTTGCTCTTGCGTACTCATCCAGCAGTTGCTCTCTGGACAGCCCGTGCTTCCATTCCACTAGTCGGTCTACACTCAACCTATGAGCCAAACTAACCAAAGAATCGTATTCAGAACCTTGGCCCACTACAACAAGCCTAAAGTCCACATTCTTCTTTTTCACAAGCCACGCAAAACCTTCAAGAATCCTATCAACATTCTTGTAAGGCTTCAACGCTCCAACATAAAGAATCCGCTTAGGCTCCTCAGGAGCCCATCTTACGCGTTTGACCTCCTCCAAGTCCGTGCCGAGCGGAATCAAAACCGTTTTGCCAGACACAGAAAAATCTTCACAAAACGTGTCTTTTTCATATATCGAATTGGTTATGACTACATCGGTGCGTGGGAGGACTATGCTTTTGAACTCAAGCTTGTAAAGCCGCAACAGAGAATCTCTAAAAGAAGACTGCCCAAACCGATGGTAATACGGTTGTAACAGAAATCTCTGCTCTCGGCGTTTTGACAACGCTGCAAGAAAAGGCAGAAGCGTATGAGCATTGTGGACATGAACGATTTCCGCTTTCTCCTGACGTAGACTCCTAATGAATTTCGGCTCAGGAAAATACAGAGGATCGCCGAACAACGGCGCAAAACGCCTAACCAAAACCCCATTAAGTCTTTGCTCTTGCGGCAAACAGCGCTCAAGATCGGCAGAATAGACAGTCACATCCACTCCCTTCGCACCGAGAAGCTCGCTCACCCTCTGTACGACAGTCTCCACACCTCCCATGTGAGGGGGATATCGTGGAGTGACCTGCAGAATGCGCATCGTGCGATCCTCCATAGCGAAGTTTGGCCATCAGTTATTCAAGTTTTGGTGCTTCTTATAGGCTCCCAAGCAGACGGAATCGCGCCCTTCCTCACTTCCATCTTCGCTTGGAAATAGACAATTGCTTCTAGGAAGGCGCCTAGAGACAAGTACAGGATTTCAGTCGGCTTCAGCCCAGAAACCACCTTCAGAATATTGCCGAAACTTGTGGTCGAAACCCTGAAGCCTGTTTCATTCTGAAGCTGTATATGTCCAACCCAATTCCGTTTCCTCTGCTTCAACAGATCAACGACATTTGTCGGACAACGAATATTCACCAATGCGGCAGGAACGTAAAGTATCCTGTATCCTTGCCTGCGGATCGCAAGCTCAATATACGGCTCATCTATAGCAACATTCCCAGGAATCTCTTGAAGACAAGAAGCACGTATAGCACAGAGTTCCCCTGACAACTTGGGCATCTGGCGCAGTGAGATCATGTGGTGCAAACGCCATATAACACGCACAATGCTGTAGCAAGTTCCGTGATAACCTTCAAAGGGAACCGGCCGCGCAAATACTGCGCCTGCATCACTGCTCTCAAGCTTAGAAACAAGCGTCACCACGCTTCCACTCTTGGGCAAAGCATCAGCATTAACCAGTACCAACACATCCCCCCATTCACGCGCTACCCTGAAAATTCTGTTGAGGGCGTTAACCTTTCCTGTACGCCGTTCCTCAAATATCGGTTCGATCCTGGAGTCTTCAGCTTGAAACTCCTTGACGATCTGAGGCGTCCGATCAGTACACCCGGAACAAACAACCAAAATCCTACAGGTCTCGGGCAGGCCTTGCTCCGAGACAAGATTTCGAAGAGTGCGCCCAATGTTATTTTCCTCATTATAAGCGCATATTCCAATTACTATCCTAGGTAAGCCCCCCATTGAAGTCCACCAGCAACTACACTGCTGGTGTCTAGGAGTTCCTGATTCTTATAATATACGATATGAATTCCTTGATTTCATTAGAACTGAGCTTCGATTTTCCCTTCTTTCTATTCACGAAAGTCATCGGAACCTCTCTCACGTCAAACCGCCTCTTACGGGCTTGACGTATAGTCTCTATCTGTATCTCATAAGTCTGGCTGTGCAAGTCAGCAACCATTGCCTTCACAAGCTTCGTCGAGTAACAACGCAGTCCGCTTGTATAGTCATGTATTTTGGCCTTCACCAGAAGGGAGGCTATAAGATTAGCCACGTGGCTCGTTACCAACCGCAGCAAGCTCCAATTCTCAATCCCGCCACCCCTGCAATATCTGCTTCCTATAGCGAGTCCTTTTCCTTTCTTCGCTGCGCCAACCACGCGCGGCACATCTTTCGGGTTATGCGAGTAATCAGCATCCATCGTCACTATATACTGCGGAGGGTTCTTAAGCGAAAGAAAAATCTTGAACCCATCCGTAATCGCCGTGCCAAGCCCAAACTTCTCAGGCCTCACAAAAGCCAGAAGGTTACCGTACTTCTTCTGAAGAGCCCTGACCACTTCTGCCGTTCCATCTGGGCTCGAATCATCAATAACCAGTATGGAAAGATTCAAGTCTAGGTTTTCAATCTCATCGACAAGCTTACCTATGTTCCCAACTTCGCAATACGTTGGAAGGATTATCCCAACCTCGGAATCAACCTCGAGGTTTCCTTCCACTGACCGAAAACCCATCTTTCCGCTTTCACCTTTTCAATGATAGTGTTCAGTTAATCGGACACTTACTATATAAACTCTGTCTTTAGACAACCCAACCCCAAAGATTCAGGTCAAGCCGTCCGGGACTTTCTCCGATAATAACCAAGCGGATGACGCACTCTCCGACACGTCTCATCCTGATTCACGCAGACTCCATGAGTTTGCAACGTTTCACACCTCGGCGGCGTATACTTGGTTCTAGAACCCCTCTCGCCTGCGATATGCTCAACCTGATAACGGGTCATCCTCTCGCTGTAGTCTGAAAAGCTTCGGAACAGCTCGATCGCCTTTTCAGGCGGCATCCCGATGTTTATGAGAAACGAGGTCAAAGTGAACCGGCCTATGTGTGAGAGATGACGCCCAGAAGAGAATGATTGATAAAGCGCTTTTATGCATGGCGGAAAGGCTTCTTGGACGATGGTCTTCGGAAAGCCTTCAACCTCTTGCTCGCCTATTATCTCTATTTTCAGCTTCTTTATTCTTTCCGCTGCATCCATGATGTTTGGGGGGAACCTCGGCAGTTCCTTCAATTCCAATCTTTTTTCAATATGCCTTTGAACCTCTTCCTTCAGCAACCTTGCAGCCTCATCTATGCTCAAGTAGACTTTGCCACATGACAAGATTCTGTTGACAAGCTTCCAATGCTTGTCCCGTAAATGGGTCGTATTACGAAGATAGTCTACGAAGGCCAGCGAACACTCAAAAGGTATACTTCTTGTGCTGTTCACTTCAAGCTTCCATACGAAATTTTGCGCGAACTCGAGAACTTTTTCCCTTGGTTCTTCTTTCAAGTCCTCGTAGGTTTGGTTTGCCTCTGCTAGAGCATACCTCTTCTTGACGAAAGAGTCTTCAGTTGCTGTCGCCAGAATTATTGCCACAGGAAAGGACATTAATTCGATGTCCGCGTCATGTTGTGGGTTTCGACTGACAAGAGCGCTCAGTATTGCTTCGTTAAGTCTCTCTTCTGCACGTCTAAGGATACCCTTCAAGCCGGGGTCTGCCAAGTCCTGGATTTTCAAATTTGGCATCTTCATGTACTTGGCAGCGGCTTTCAAGAAAGGATACCTTGCGTAGTCATTCTTGGCAAACTTTGAAAATGAATGTTGCATCCTGCTTTTCCCGTTATTCAGTTTCGATCCGCGGAGCCAGGTAGAAAGTCAGTTTTCCTTCTTTTACTTGTTGAAAGTCAAGTCTTATGGGCATGTCTGACGAGAACTCGAGCGTGGCGATGTCGGAGGTTGCGGCTGCAGTTTTTATGATTTCTGAGAGGTAGCTTAGACTGAACGTCGCCTTTGAAGGCTCTTTTGTTTCCAAGTCTAGCAGAGTGTCGCTTCCCTTTTGAATCGCGATCGTGGCGCCCATGAGGTCGCCTGCGGCGTTGAAGACCAATTTCTCGGCGTCTGCCTCGACTCTGACGTGGTCGCTTACCAGCTGTGCATCTTCGATTGCTTGGCTTAGACCTTCGGCTGTGGCCTTGGCTTTGACGTTGAAGGTGATTTTGGGAGTGGGTACTTCTTCTTCTGAAGCTTCGAGCGTTGGCAT
>JALHSY010000246.1 GCA_022865455.1 Candidatus Bathyarchaeota archaeon | reverse complement strand
CTTTGCAGGGGTCAACAAAGTCTACTATACTTTGCTGAGCTCTCCAAAGTCTACTATACTTTGGCGGTGCCAGAAATCCCTTAAGCTTTTGAAGCAACATAGTGTAAGGTGAAACATGTTTGGTGAACATCATTGACGAATGGGAAGACTTCGCGAAATACGTGCATGACAAGGTAGGTTTCTACCAGATACTCGGTGTCGACAAGAACATTGAAGTCAGAGTGTTAGCCGGAAAGGCAGGCTTCATCAGAGAGTTTGAAAGCGCCACGGACCCGCTGCTCAAGAAAATCTTGGAATTCTGCGAAAAGGAAAGAAGCTTCCTGAGAGTAGGCGAAACCGTCAGAGACGAAGTCTTCTTCAAATAGCGCTCTCCGAGGCAAACCCATGAGCCAGCCCATCCCAGTCGGTTCAGCAGTCTACGTCCGCTACCGCGACCACATACTCTTCAGAAACACAATGAACACAATTGACGTGCCTTTTGAACGCGAAACTATGGGGTGGCTGGCAAACGAAAATGCAGACGCCATACGTATCCACTGGGACAAAACCCTCAAGCCCTTCTCAAAAATGAATGAAAGCCCGCACTGCGGCCTCGTTCTCATAAAGAACTGTATCCTAGAAATCCGAGCTTTACCATTACAAGATTTTCTGAGCTGGCCTTTAAGTTGCTGGAACACTAAAGACTCTATTACTGAGTGTGCGTTTCAGACCGAGAAGCGAAAAACTCAGCCAAGAGAAAAGACGGGAGCGAAACGATGAAGACCGTAACCATAACTGAGAGCTCCCGAGGCTACAAACTCCACAAACCGCTAATGCTCGCCCTTCCAGAACCGCAGAACGCAGCAGACCAGAAGCTTCAACACTACATAATAGATGCTCTCCTAACCAAAATGCCCGCTCTAGTCGGCTTCACCTTCGACAACACAAGCACACTAGAACTCGCAAAGCACCTGCTCAGACACAGAACAGGCAGCACAGCCACACTATACCAGTACATCTACGGAGTCCACCGATTCAGCAAATGGCTCAACACCCAACCAGACCAACTCGTCAAGAACTGCCAAGACCAAGACGGAGACCCCAAACCCAAAGCACTAGCACAGACAAGCCGACTACTAGACGATTTCGTAGCCAACCTACAAGCCGAAAACCTAGCACCAGGCAGCGTCAGCAACCACGTCAAAGGCGTCAAAGCACTATTCCGATGCAACGGACTGAAACTTGAGCTACCATACAGCTTGCCCAAAAGAGTCGTCTACAACGACAGAGCACCGAGTCCAGAAGAACTCCAACTACTACTCGACATCGCAAACCTACGCGAAAGAGTCATAATCTCCATGCTAGCCCTAGGCGGCTTCCGCATCGGCACGTTAGTTAGGCTTCAATACCGACACGTCAAACGAGACCTAGAAAGGGGAATAATCCCCATCCACGTTCACGTCGAAGCCGAAATCACGAAGGGCAAGTACCACGACTACGACACCTTCCTAAACCAAGAAGCCGCAGACTACCTGAGAGCCTACATGGAAATCCGAAGAAAAGGCAGCCCAACAGGCAGAACACCATCAGAGAATATACATGACGAATCGCCGCTAATTCGAGACGATTATTGCCGACATCCTAAGGTTCTTTCGCCTGGAAGACTGCACCACGTCGTCCACAACCTCTACATCAAAGCTGGATTGGTGACTAAGAAACCTCTCGGACGCAGATACGACCTGAGAGCTCATAGCATACGCAAATTCTTCCGAACACAACTTGCCTCGCTAGGCATGGACAGAGACTACATCGAATACATGATGGGACACACCATAAGCACTTACCACGACATACAGATGAAAGGCATCGAATTCCTCAGAGGTGTCTACCTATCATCCGGGCTCAGCATAAGACCAAAGACACGCATCAGCAAGATCGATGCTTTGAAAGAAATCATACGGGCATGGGGCCTAAACCCCGATGAGATTCTGACTCGCGACGCAATGACGCAGCCACATAGAACCGTAATCGACCAGAACCGGCTGGAACAAGGGCAATTGGCTCAGCTTACAACCGCTTTGCGACAGCAGATGCTCAAAGAAATCCGTGAAAATCAGCCTCAAAAAAGTACGAATTGCTGCTTAAGCAGTAGTAGCCCGGGAGAGATTCGAACTCTCGTCGGCGGGTCCAAAGCCCGCTATGCTTGGCCACTACACCCCCGGGCTTCGCGCACCATGTTTCCAAGCTAACTTTTTAATGAGCGATTTTCAATTAAAGCCTTCCTATCTGCACGGATTCTGCGCATTGTCTCCTTGGCCTTGTCAAGGATTAACAGGTCAACATCGCTCGATGACGCAGCGTCTCCGCGGCTCCAGCTCCGAACAAACCTATGCCATAAACGTTTTCCTTAACGCGCATTTCCTTAACTACTCTCTCCAACGTTCGCCGCACTTTTTCAGAAACGTTATCACAACAGGCTCACTGTCTCTATACAAATCAGTAGTCGGCTTAAGTATTCAAAATTCGTGAGAAAGATACTCTTGACAAGACCGTAAGATTTATATATTGAAACATTTCACTAGGGTAGCTACGCGTGAGCCGTAAATACTGCTTTCTGAATCACTGATGG
>JALHSY010000245.1 GCA_022865455.1 Candidatus Bathyarchaeota archaeon | reverse complement strand
TTTCTCTTCGTGGAAATGTAGGTGTGGCATGATTCATCCTTCCAGTGGGCTCCTGATTGTATATCGGTACTATTAATATTTAATAAAGATTTCTGTTTACATGTACAGCACAGATACACATCAGCGCACCCGCACTCAGAAGGAGAGCCCCGGGCGGGCTTTGATCCCGCGACCTGCAACTTACGAGGCTGCCGCTCTACCTAGCTGAGCTACCGAGGCACAGCATACTGACTTTTCATAATTCATCTATTTAAACAAAATCAAACCTGTTCCAGCTTCCTGCGCGTTGAACGCCTCTCGCTAGATATGGCTCGGATATGCTTGTTGGGCGAGTAACTTTCGATAGATGATGTTCTTCCTTGCAGCCTCAAACCCTAGCTTCTCGTAAAGCCTCGTGGCCTATGTCGGACCCATCTCGTCAACGCGCGCGCGAAGGGACTGATGTTGAGCAACACTTTTTACCTCAAGGCTTCCATATCAACGTACACTGCGGCATTTAGCACTATCAACCCACGATTAAACCGCATAGGACAAGCCAGAAAACAGCGCTGTCCAGAAAAGCGGAAGTGCCTACTTGAAAAAGGACGAAGAACTAGGAGAACGGAAAATAATCGAAATAATACAGAGCCGACTGAAGTTGATGCCCAAAACGCCAGTGCCATTCGGCGATGATGTTTCGGCGTGCAGCATCGGACGCAGCAACCTTGCGGTCTTGAAGACCGACATGCTTGTGGACAAAACCGACATTCCATCGGGTATGAGTCTCAGACAAGCAGCGCGCAAGGCAGTGATCATGAACATAAGCGATTTTGCCGCAAAAGGCGTGGAGCCCACGGCAGTGCTAGTTTCTCTCGGATTGCCAAGAGACCTGACTAGAAAAGACATCGAACAGATAGGAGACGGGTTGGACGAGGGAGCGAGAGAGTATGGAGCATACGTCATTGGAGGCGACACAGGGGAATCCTCAGACCTCGTGATCAGCGTCTCACTTTTCGGCTTGGCTAGGAAGAGTGCTTTGATGCTTCGAAGTGGAGCACGGCCCGGAGACGTCGTTGCAGTGACTGGCTCTTTCGGAAGAACTGCGGCGGGGCTGAGAATTCTGCTGCATGATTTGAAAGCAAGAGCTAATGTTCGGAGCAAGCTTGTGGGGTCAGTGTTGATGCCGAAGGCCAGACTGAAGGAAGGACTAGCCTTGGGTCGAACAAAGGCTGTTACCGCTTCAATAGATTCGAGCGACGGTTTGGCATGGAGCCTCCACGAAATCGCCAGATCAAGCAGTGTAGGCTTCCTGATAGACACGGTTCCAGCGAACAAGGAAGTGGAGGAATTTGCCAAGATGAACGAGCTGGATCCGATTGAGTTGACGTTTTACGGTGGCGAAGAGTATGAGCTGGTCGTGACGTTGAAGCCTAGGTCTTTTGGAAAGGCTAGGAAGGCTGCTGAGCAGGTTGGCGGAGAGCTTCTCCCCATTGGAAGGGTTACTACTGGTGAGGGGGTTCTTTTGAGGATTGGGGGAAAGAGGAGGGTTGTTGAGCCGAGGGGTTATGAGCATTTCAGAAGCGACAGGGTTTAGCCTCACGGTGAATCGGGTTCGTGATTGGCTTGCGTGTCTTGATTGGCCTTCTCAAGGCGTCATCGTTTGAGTGTTTCTTTGAGTGTCAGATGGAGTGCGGTGCCTATTCCTCTGCCCACGGTTGATATGAGGTAGACTATTTGCAGTGCGAGTACGAGGCCGAAGGCGCGCGCTGCTTCTGTTTTTTCTTCTGGGGGTTGTTTTCGGCTCATCGTTGTGTTCGCGTTTTTTCGGGTTGGGTTTTGATTTTGCAGTAGAAGGTGGAGGTGCTTAGAAATTAATCGTGGTTGCCTCTGTCAGTTTTGAGCCTTGTCTTGTTTCGGAAAAACTTGTGTTTGATGTTTGGTTTTTTGGTTCTTGTGCGAAAACTTATATCGGGGAGCTTTTGCTCTTATTTTAATCTCGTATCTGGATGCTGATTCTTGGGCGGAATTCTGTTCGCATAGCGTGGTTATTTGGTGGGCTTGCGTTTTTTCTTGTGTTTTTTTGCGACGAGGATTGTTCGGCTTTGGTTTAGTTGTCGGATTTGGGCGTTTGGGAATGCTTTTAGGATTTCTCTTCGGAGGTGTGAGAGGTTGACTTCTCCGTAGGTTTTTACGTCGACTATTGGTTTGTCGTGTTCGTCGTAGCTGACTGACAT
>JALHSY010000046.1 GCA_022865455.1 Candidatus Bathyarchaeota archaeon | reverse complement strand
CGTTCTGTCGTCAACCGATTTTTCACAAGGGCTCGTATCAACCGAAGACTTCAGAGCCACTTCCCGCAAAATATTAGTGATCGATAGGTTTGATACCTGACTTTGGGTGCTCTTTTGGTTCATTTGCGTTTCGCGCGCGCTCTCTCTTTTCCAGAAAGAGCATCAACGCGGCTAACTCTGCGATCAGTGCGTCTTCATCGGCTTCCTTCGTGAATGTGTCAGGGCTGATCTGACTGAGCAAGAGGGCAACGTGGGCTCTAGTCGTCAGCTGATAGAGCGTTGCTTGGCCGCCTGCTTGGGTACTCCTGATCCCTGCCTTCTCAAGGTAGCCTGACTCCTCGAGGGTTCTTACTCGGCGGTTGACGTTCGTGTACTTTGTGTGTCTGAAGCCTCTCAGGCTTTTGATTTGTTTGTGTGCCTCGTAGATGGTCAGGGGGTCGTTTTTGGCGAGGGTTTGGAATATGGTGTGGTTGAGTTTGGCTTCTCGGCCCTTGAAAACCGAGATTCTTCCGCAGTTCCTCTTGCCCCTCGCCACACGCTAAACACCATGGCCCGGTCAAGAAAACTTGCGCGGAAGTTGCTATTTACATTAATAGACATGTTTTTGTGTGCTGAAACCCTCGGCAAAACGTTTCGGCGGGCAGAAACGCCCCTAGCGGAAAATCTTTCGGCTGGCAGATATTTAAGCAACATTTGCATTTTCGTGTTAAAATTCAAGTGTCTGAAGCCGTTCAGGGGCTGATTTTAGCGGGGTGTATTCGGCGGGCAGAAACGTTTTTGCGGAGTCAGAATAAGAATCAGAGAGCCTTTTTCGGTTGCGACTTTCAGGTCCAAGTCCTCCTTTAGATAGGGTTTGATGGCGTCGTGAAGCTTCCTTGGGATATGTAGAGAAATTCGTTCGTACTCGTATACTCTTTTGCTCTTCAGATACCTCTTTCTCGCAAGCCGCATCTGCAATCTAACCAAACATCATACACCTCTATTCAACAACCGTCTGCTGCGAGAGAGCCTCCGCTCTACTCTCTGTGTCTACCTGGGTGCAAAGCCGTTAAAAACGCTCTTGTGAAAAGACATCTGACAACTGCACAGAGTGTAGAATAAAAGTGAGATGAAGTCGCTGGGATAGCGCGCCGATTTCCAATTCACAACTTGACCGATTTGAAGTGGGCGGGTAGAGCCCACAGAAACGACCTAGATTGTCGAGTCAATCTCGTCCAAAAGGGAGCTGGTACTGTTACTATCCAGGTGTGGGGTCTGCCTGATCCCTCTATTCGGTTTTAGTCCTACTATCTCGCCAAGTTCTGTTGGGATGTAAGCTCTTTTTCTTTCACTCCATTTGGTTAATTGTATTGCCTTGGATAAGAGCCCTCTTGATTCCTTCTTCTTACCCTTGACAATCACCAAGTTCGAAAAATGCTCTCGCTCAGCTTTGATCGGATACTTCTCAAGTCCCTTGAGGTGTTCCTTCTCAATGAAATGCGCATTCGTTCCCAATTCTTTCTCGAAGGTTGATAGATCTCCCTCTTTTCTGATACTGTAGATTCCTTCGATTTCAAAGTGGCCAATAACATAGACGTTCATACTATATTTTTGACTGCTTATGATTTGGTGCTGTGATCGCTTTTCGAAGCACTTGGGATAAGGTGCAAGTCCCGCATAAAAGAACAAATGAATCTCCTCATCTAGAGCACTAGGCAAAATGAGGTCTGACGGTATTCTGTTTCCCCAAGAATCTCCATAAGTATTCCCATCAAACTCAGGATCAAAGTGAATTTTCAGACTATTTGCAGGGAGTTTTCGTTCAATCCACACTTGTTCTATCCAGTCGTAATCCAAACGAACCTCTGCCCTGTCAGTGTGCATGAAGTCAGCCAACACCTTGCCTTCAAAAACTGTGTTTCGCGGCCACACTCTTTCAGTGTTGTATGTCCGCTTTGTGAGAGCCGTTTCAATAGTAGGGATAGGTATATACACGTATTCCATTGTTCTTTCATCAATCGGTCCTATGTAACCCATATTTCCTGAATCTATCGCAACACGAATGAGCAAACTTTTCATAGTTTTCCCCAAGGTCTTGTATGCTTATCTGTGGCTATTAAGTCTCGGCTTTTCCTCATTTCTTCCTAGTTCCGCCCTCGTGCGAAATCTAGATGTTCTGGTTGACTTTTCGCACCTATGGCAACTGCCTCCCGCACAGAAAGTTTCGCAATATAGATTGACGAATATTTCGTCCTTCAATCTTTCCTGCTTTTCCTTCAACAAGCTTTCATAGTCTCTGAGCAACCTATCTGGATTCACAGCCGGCAGACTGTAACTCCTTAAGTAAGAACTGGTCAATCTGAGGTTGAATATCCGTGGGTTTATCATCTGCGCGTGTAATAGGTCAAGTTCCATGGCATGTTTAATCTTCAACGGTCTCTTTTGTTTGCACCTCCAGCTGGGATCCCAATGAAGCACTACATGACCTTTTTCGTCTTTGTCTACAAGGTTCAGTTCAGGAGCAATGAAGACTATTTTGCTTCCTTGAACAAACATAAGTCGATCTCCTCTCTGGATTCTGCCGTTTCTGAATCCCCTATCGCTTAACAAATTGCGTGAATGACACCCAGTACTGCCAAAACTGCCTTCTTCATACTTGGGATCGGGTCGAATGTCATCCTCGTTGCGTGGCCATCTTAACAAGGCGCAAAAGACTTTGGGCATGCGTGCTCATCTTGGAGTTACGAACTTGAAGGTCTTCTTGTTGTATCGGTCGCCACATTTTCCGCATGACCACCATTGTCCTTTATCTGACATGAAGACACCCTCTCCGCATCTGGGACAAAAAGGATTACTCCTAAAGAGTTTGCCATCTTTGACAGTGTAATGTTGTTTCATGTTCTACTCACCATAACTGTCCAGTGTCGATTGCTTTCTCTTCCTAAGCTTAGCGAGCTCTCTGAGGTTGTATTCATACGTCACTTTCCTTTCAACATTGCCTTTCTGGTTCTCAATCGACAGCTGAATCACATGCTCATCATTTTTCTCAGGCCAACATCCACGTCGTGAGAAACTAATGGCTATGTCTCCGAAGCTGTAGTCAAAACAGGCACTGGTAGATTTGAAGAGAAGCTGGGAAAGATGATCCCAGATTATGTCATTCGAGTCAAGAAAACTCTTCACTTCATCCAATACATCATATTTGCTCCGAGAAAGATCTGAAAATAGATCATATTCAGGGTTGCAGGATTGTTTGATCATAGTTACCGCCCGAAACATGCTCTCGCCTTTCAAGCTAATATGGCTTTGTCGGCTTCGAGATTCTTCGATTCCTATGCTAAAAACAGCGTAAGAAACCGAAGTCAGTCAGAGCTTGTCAAATTTAACATCGAAACCGCAAGGACTGATAATCCAGTGTCATCTGGCAACTTAGGTTATGTCTATCCAGCGGCAAATAGCGAATGATAAGAAACCGATGGACACTAACTGTGTTTCAGTAGGGCCTCTATTTAGCCCCAATTGGCGCGCGCTATCAACTCTTCCACCAATCAAATTCTGTTTCGCTATATTTCAAAGCATCCTGTATCGTTTCAAAGGTACGGTCATACTTGAAGTAGTTGTCAAAGTGAGGAGAATCCCACAACACTACAGCCATGTTTGTTGATTCTACAGGCATGTATTTGCCATTGCTTGTTTCAACAAGCAGCCATGCATGTCGTCCTGAACCAAATGGGCTATCTCCAACAATAATCCTCGTGTGCCATCCTTCATTCTCCAATTTCCACTCAAGATAGGCACTCATTTCGCTGCAATCAAAAACTCCTTCTTGATAAGGTTTTATCCACTTCCACTTGTTCAGCCAATCACTCAGATCGTAGGCTCCATATTTCTGCTCAGGTTTAATATAATAGAAGTCAAACCTTCCAGATTCGTACCCAATGAAATAACCTAAGCCGTATCCATCGGAGTGACCTGAATCGTATCCATTGGAACGCCCTACAAAAAATGAAATAGGCAATCCCACAACACATACCACTATTAAGGCTACTAAAAGTCCGTGAAGATTGCGCCTTCCTTTTGGAAAAGGTGACTCTTGCGGTGAAGCTACTGGTGAAGCCATTTCTAACCACTCCATGTCTTACTTCTCAGTGAATCTGAATAAAAGTTCTGGTTTAATGGGTCTCTACTGCACCCTTAGCGCGCGCTGTACGTTTTGTCAGAAAATGGCTACATCATTCGAGACTGACTTTTCCTGTTGTTGTTATTCTGGCCACTTTCCAGTCATAGTTGCCTTTTTTCACTGTTTTTCTGATTGATTCGGTCACAACGCCTGTATCTGCACTAGGTTTTCGAGATAGAAACGTAATGCTTCTTATCTCCTCTCCTTCATTAAGCCCATCAAACACCACAAAATCCACTGGATCCATAACTGCCTTAATGTCATATGGGTCGTACTTCAGTTCCTGGAACTCTGGACAGAGGCATTTCTTGACCAGCAAAGGCACCTTTCGTCGTCCGCGCTCTATTGATTTCTTCCGCAATTCTCCTTCTTTCTGTTCAAAGACTTGTTCTTTTTCCTCCAAGGATTGGAGCTGGAGCTCATGCTTGTCAAGCCAAGTTTTCGGTGTTTTGCCAGAGTATTTGAGATGAAGGTCACTCAGTCTTACTATCTCCCCACAGCAAGGGCAGACGCAAAGGATTTTTCTAAACTGTTGGAAAACATCTATCGATTCTTTCATCCTAGAACCCTCATGTCGGCTTTCTTGTCTAGTATAGCGTCTTTTATCATCTTTTGATGGTTGTTTAGCTTTGAATTTCCTGATTTTATCTCTAGGAACGTAATGCTGTCAACTTTCCTGTTTAACAACCCATTGAAAACCAACACGTCAATAGGATCATACAAAGGTCTGCATTCGGCAAATTGCAGTTCAAGATCCTTGTATGCCGGAAGAAATTTCTCTATCATCTTACCGAAGCCTACCTCAATCGCTTTCTTTTCAGCAGTCACATCAACTGATATTTTTCTTTTCTCAAGTTCCTTCTTTTTCTTCTCTAGTTCTTCGGCAAGCTGTATCCTGATCTGTTCGGCAGCATCTGGGAATCTTTTCATGCCATCAAAAAGCAGTGAGTCAGAAAGCTTGAACTCTTCGTCGCATTTTGGACATCGCGCAATCAAGAGAGATGCTTTCATGTTTTTGATTAACTGTTCGGTGTCCATGATAGTAGTACATGCTTTGCATATTTAGAACTGACTGTCAATTTCCAAATGCGCGCTGGGGCGTTGCTAAATCGCATTGTTTAATGGAAAAAGCCAAGTACGGGTTTCTGTCAAGTCGATACTAAGCAAGCAAGTCGGTGTGTGAGACGCTTATGAGTGACAATGAGAGACCCAAAGGCATGATATTTTGCGGTCGTGATGGAAAATGGAAGGAGCAGCTTGAGAAGCGCCTGCAAACAGACGAAAGAGTGACGCTCACGGCCCTCGGAGACGTCAGGTATGACGTGATGAGATTTGTAGAAGGAAGAAAGGATGTGAAGGTAGTCAAGCTTGAAACAAGGTACATGAAATCAAGAGAAAAGGGTCTAGGATTGAAAGTCACTGTCCAGAAGCTTAGCACGTATGCGTGTTCCTAAAATGGTTAAAAATGGTTTTTGTTCCGTTCTGCAAACTTTCGCTGGTTCGAGAAGGCTGGTTGCGGCAAGGAATTCAGGAACAATGCGAAGTCCAAGACCGTCCTCAATTCGTAAAACACGAACAAAAATCATTTTAGACAATTTAGGAACAAGCATGCGCGCTACACAAGACTTAAAGAAAACAGTTACTCTTACATAATTTTGTGAGGAAATGCCTGAAACTCCTGAAAAGGTCTGCTTTGCCTGCTTGCGCATTGATTGTAAACAGTTCTATCGGGAACTGCGTGAGTTAGGCTTTACGCTTGAAGATGCTGCCGAGGTCGCTTCATGGATCAAACTGATTTACGAGTATGAATCCGAGAGAGGAACTGGCGCCGCGTTTCTATCCGGTAAATCAGCTGATGTTGTTAAAGCTTGTCTGGCCTACATTGGAAGCAAAGAACTCCACAAGCCTTCTTACGGCATTCTTACCCAGTACAAGATCAGTCTTTTCTTTGGTATAAGACAGCGAGACATTCTTACTGTGAAGTTTCGCGATTACCTGAGGATTCTGCAACAAATAAGACCTGGCGCTTTCAAACTAAGGCAAGATTTAAGGTTTAAGGAATGAGGTTCTGTTAACTCTTCGGCACTTCAAGGCTTTATTGAGAGGTCTGTTAACCATCGGCGCTTTTTATAAAATCAAACGCGATTAACTATGCTTTCCCATTGGTCGGAACTTAATTCGTTTATTGTGCGGTTTGCCCCTAGTTTGTTCTTGAGAGATTTTTCAAAATTTGAATAACTTAGTTTTGTGATCTTGTACCAGACCACTTCTCTTTGAAATTCGTAAAGACGCGAACCTTGAGGCAACTTTGTCTTTTCTTTAAACTCGCCTGTTATTGCACCTATAGCCCATATGAACCCGTCAGCTACGACTACTACTCTATTGCCAATTTTCATTTCATCTCTGAAAACTCTGTGTTGTGGGTTATCTTTCCCCCATCCTATTGCGATATAGTTTTTGCGAAGCCAATCTCCTAGTAGTATTGATCTAATGTCATCTGGTGCTTGTTCCCTGCGTTCATGGTGTCCTGCAACTATTTTCCAATAACGCATCATCTCACTCATTATCTCACCAATGATAGAAGTGAGTGATTTTAAAAATAAGGTTTTCTCTTTGGGGTTCTGTAAACTCTTTGTTTGGTTGTTCTCCCTGTAAACTTTCGTTTGGTAACCTAGAAACTAGCCCTTAGCCCACGCTATGTAGATAATCTTAAATGCTAGTTATATAAGACGCTTTAAAACGCTTTCAAGGAGTTTGGAACGGTGTCAGAAACAATAGTCGCTTCGGTAGCTGGAGCGATTCTAGGAGGGGTGGTGGGAGCAGCATCAACCCTAGCAGTCGAAAAATACAGGAGCAGACTTGAGAACAAAGCAAGATATAACCAATCGCAATTTGATCTTTACAAATCATTGTGGGGCAGTTTATACGATCTGAAAGTAACCGCAGACAAACTATGGAAAGTTGCAAACGTCGACAATCTTAAGAGATTTGCAGAGCAGCTTCAGAAAACAGAAGAAATGGTTAATCGAAACAGAATTTTTATCGAAGAAATTCATACGAAAGAACTAAGATCTCTAATGGAGACTTTTTGGAAATTTGACTTCGGCAAAGAAAAACTGATACAGCTTAGGGAGACACCACATGACTATGGTCGCATCAGTATCCATCTGGTTGAAAATGTAATACGTCAAAATGGAGAGGTTAGAGATAGGTACAATGAGCTTGTTGATCGCCTTGAAGTCTCGTTCAGGAAACAGTTAAGAACACCCTAGAAGTGGGTTCTGTGTAGTCTCCGTCGGATTAGGGGTTCATGTGAACTTTCGTCGGATGACTGATACTATTAACTTAAGGGACATAGTCTTTGGATTCAGATTCTGTTTTCATCAACTATATATATATATTGACGCACGACATGTTTTGTAGCTGTACAAGGTGTAATCAGATGGTAAGACTGTTACCAGCTAGAAAAATGTTCCACAAAGTTTATGTCATACCTACTGATTATATACTCTATGTCAAGGGAGAGAGAATACGATGGAAAATATAAATTCAGAACTAGTTAAATCAGGCATCATAATGCTACATCCAATACGCCTAAAGATATTACGTATTCTGGAAGAGAAAGGAGAAATGTACATTGAGCCAATAGCTGAAGGAACAGGCGTGGATAGACGGCTAATATCATTTCATTTAGGTGTACTCCAAAACAATGGCTTCTTAAAAAGTGCATTCAAAGTAGTTGAAGAACCTCATTCAAAGGGCAAAGCAGGTCGATTCTTTAACTTAACTCCTAAATACGAGGAAACAAAAAGCAAACTGTCTGACTTTCTCAAACGCTAATGCGTATCTCTGGCTAAAAGACCCAACTGTCTCAGCAACACCCAAGAAAAGACATCTATCCTACTTTTTCTAGTTATATCTTTTTCATTCACTTCAATGCCTTTCGTATCTCTCGGGAAAATGTCCGAATGTTTTAGCCATTTTTCCTTGATTCTGAAAATACCTTTTTTATTCGAACACTCCATATGATAGGAGAAGATATAGCCATCACATTCATAGTCTAACTCGATACAGAGAGGATCGCAACTTGTCAATCGGTTAGCCTCATTAATAGGTTCAAAATCCTCAAAAGGCACTTCATGGAAAACTGGTCGGTACAGGAATAGATCTTTGATCTTCATTGGCACCTTGAACTTTACAAATAATTCATTCAGAGCTGCAATGATTTCGTCTTTCAACATCTTTTGTTAACTCCTTTATTGCAGCTAATACTTGAGGTACATCTCGAATAAATGGTTAGTGGATGAAAGGTTCTGTTACCTCTTCGATTGATGAGTCTTTTTCTTGAACGTGTTACTTTTCGGTTGATAAGAGGATACTATTAACCAAATAGGCATTACTAATTTTGCTTCTATAGAACGCCCTTGCCCAAAATATAACCAAGTACAACACCGACTATGCCTGCAAAAGTCTCCCCACTTATTCTTCCGTAGCCACATAGAACGCTACTAAAGAACAAGATTGCTACGACCACGCCAATCTTAGCATAGAATTGTCGTGAGGATTGTTTTGTAAATTTTCCAATCAACTCAAGTAGAAATTTCTCGTTTGTTTTTATAAATCTGGACAACTGGTCAAAGAATGGTTCTTCAGCATATTCTTCGTCTTTACTCAAACTAGAACGCCACCTAATTTCAAAGGTAGATACTAATGTCTAGCTCATAAAAGCTTTTACAATGAGAGTGCTGTGAAGTCTTCGGTGAAAACGAGCCCACATGAGTCCTGTAAAAAATCGGTGAAAAATCGGTTGATAGGAACAAAATCAAGCTCTAACGAAACTTTTGTCTTTACCTTTCTTGAACTTTAAGGTGAAGATATGCTTGCTATTTCTTGAGTACTCTCTAAACTTCGTTCCACAAGCACATTCGAATAGTTCGACAGTGAACGCAGAATATTTCCATTTCTTAGAAGATTTGGCTACTTCTTTCTTGCACTCTGGGCACTTCGCCATCTAAAACCACCAAAATACTGTTCCCATTCTTGAAATATATGCCTTTGGATTCTCTGAAATATTGTTCTAGATAACTATTTGCTTAGTGAAGAGTTGGTCAATCTTTGTCAAAATGCTTTGTAACTTTGCTTGTAGTAGTTCAAGGCGTTCATACTTCTCAACAAGTTCGAGTTGCTCTTCATAAGATGGAATAGCAATCTTTACACGCTCGAAAAAACCAGTCATATTCCAAGTTCCATATTCCGCAATGTTGGAATACTCCGAAAACTCTGGTGCTAGTGCATACGTTAGCCATTTGAGGCTAAGATCGTATTTCAAATTATCCTTCAAATAAAGAAGATAGGCATTTTCAGTGGTGGTATAATCGCCGTTTTCAAAATATGTGACAGAGCCTGCTTTTCCGATTCGTACGACATGAATCACAGGTTTTCCTTCCACGACTGTTATCATTTTGCTTGAATCCTTTGGATGTTTGCATCTAGACACATACTGACTCAATTCATGCTCGGTGCTAGCTGTCAAAATATGATATTTTTTTTCGGAATTATCTTTAATTTGCGAATATAGATACTCTTCTGTAAGTCCAGAATTTCCACTCATGCAATCCAGAACATCTCCAACAGAAACATCTTTTGCTTGATAATCTCGATATTCAACCAAAAGTATTCTTTCTTTGACGGAATTTATTCTTGAGATCAGGTTATTGACTCTCTCTTTCACTTTCAAAAGTGATCTTATTCTTGACATGACCTTCATTTGGACACTGTACGGAGGCATATCAAAATCCATAGATTCTATCATACTTAGGGTCAATGTTTTAGAGCCTTCGCTAACGCTCGCTTCCTGAAGTTGTTTCTCAAAGAAGAGACTGAAGAACTCTGGGTCAATTACTTGTTTTGCATCCTCTTTTAACTGAAAGAATCCCGCATGATGATTTAGAGCGAATCTTTTAGCCATTACATAGGTCATGCATCCTGAACTCCCATCAAGACTGATGATTATCCCATCACCAGTGAAAATCGTAATAGATCCATCATACTTCGTTTTTCCATATTCTGAAACGAATCGGTCTGTCGTAGTGTGTTCTTTTGTTCCACCATATACAGGGATGAATTGACCCCCATGCTGAATTGATCTATAAATGGCTTCATCAGTAAGACCGAAATTGCCCTTTTGAATTGGCTTAAAAATATCTAGAAACTCGGTCATGCGATTGCCTCTAAGTTTTTGACTTCTTGTTCAATCAAGCTGATCTCTTCAGATAATTCTTCGGCAGTTATGAAATTTGGCTTGAATGGGCGTAGATAATATTCTGGCAGAAGGCAATACTGTGACTTCTTTTCCGTAATTGCCGTTATTGATATGAGTCCTCCTTTTCTGAATTTGACAGCTTGTCCTTTCTCACCAATCCATTGTGTGCCATCTGTTGAAGAATCATCAGACTTGAGCCACCTTTCTTCAAGCAATCCAACCATTTCTTCACCATCAGTACTTACCCATCCTGAAATCTCATCATGCAACCATCCGTTTTGATTATTCCGCAATTTCGTGGGAAAGCGTTTGTCGGAATTTGCCAAACCGTCATTATCTATGATGTACATCCATATCGGTTGTTTCTGGATTTTGGTCATTGCCTCGTTCTTTTTCGTAAAGAAAACAGCATACATCTTCTCTTTTGTGTAGGGGGCGAAAGCAAATTTCGGAAGAGACACGATTGCTTCTATATCGCATTTCTCCAACAAATCCTTTCTAAGTTCTGTAAATTGTGCATTTTCTAGAATACCATCAGGGAGTAAGATGCAAGCCTTTTTGCCATCTTTGAGCAGGCTAATAACTTTGTATAGGAAACAAACTTCGGTACGGTTGGATGAAACTACAGATGTTTCAGCTCTGATTGTTCCTGCACCAACTGGTGGATTCGTAATAACATAATCCCATAGGTCTCCTTTGCCGAATTTCTTCGTTAAAGTATTAATATCCTCCATATTTGTGTGTCCATCTCCAACCAAGAACATGTTAAGTTTCGTTCTGGAAATATTCTCTCTTCTTACATCAATTCCATAGAAACAATCTTCTTCTAGAAATTTTTCAGCTTTTGCAGTCAGCGTGTTAGTTTTAGCATAAGCATTTCGCAGTACTTTGAAACCTTCTGTCAAGAATCCACCTGTACCGCAAGCTGGGTCAAGTATCCTAAATTTCCTGTTTTCATCAAAATACTGTTCGTTGCGAAGGAGTAGTTTTGTAAGAATATGTGCATAATGTCTACGAGTAAAGTATTCGCCAAAATCCTTCTTTTCCTTGCTACTAGCGAACATTTCATAGACAGCCCCAAAGAGGTCGAAGCCACAACCATGAAGAGGTTTCATCGAATCTATCAATTCATAGACCTGTTTCACTTCGTCATGGCTGACTAATGGTTTAACTGTTCCTTTTCCAGCTATCGCAATGTGAACCTTTTCCATTAAATCAACAAACTCGCCAAATTGCGATTCCTGTTCCAGTCTTTCTATATACCGAGAAAGACTTGCCACAATCTTCTCAGAGGGATAATTCGCTGCATGGTTTGAGCAATCTGACCAGTAAATCTTGGTTGCGTCTTTCACTCCCTTTATCGTTTCTCTTTCCTCAAAATACTCCAGTGAAATGAAGCCGACCGTGAAGTCTATTTTTTGAACATTGTTTTCGAAATTTATGTTCCTGTAAATCTTTGCGAGTTCCCATAGTTTCTTGTTGAATATCGCTTCTGAGATGACCGAGATTGAATCTACGTTAGTGATTATGTTATCTAAATCAGGGTCTTTTGAAAGCCGATTCTTTATTAACCTAAGAATATCTATTGTCTGAAATTCTCTAATCGGATTACCATTGAGTTTTATTTCATTCTGAGTCTTGGCATTGTAAAATATGCTGGTCTTACCATTCGTTACGATGAAATAAGGAAGCTTGAGCTTCGGAGCTTTCGTCAGACCTTGCTGAATCGCATCTAACCAATCTACACCTTTCACAATACAGTCGTCTTTGGCTTCCGCGTAAGCAACAAGATTATTGATGAATTGGGCATCGTTTTTCTTCACTCGATCGTACTCAAATTCAGAAATTAAGAGGTCAGGACGTTTTGACCCAGTGTACTCTGCAAACGTTGTGTCATTCACGATTTGGTGTAGTGGGATGCTCAGTTGGCTTACTAAGACTTCGTGTATGAGCCTTGAGACTGTGAGTGCCTCTTGTTTTCTCTTCTTCTTAGGTGGCATCTCGGTTACCTTTGCAGGTATTTGTTCCTCTTCGGAATTTAACGTTATTCTCACCTCCACATAGGGCTCTCACGTCAGAGAATCATCAACCGATTTTTCACCGATTTTTTACAGGACTCAAGTGGGCTCGTTTTCACCGAAGACTTTACAGCACCTTTACTTCAGAGATTTATAGAGATTCCAGATTTGTTCCAAAGATTTTTGGATTTCCAGAAAAGGTAAGCCTTCGTCTGCATCAGAAAACCGCAGATCTTGATAAGGCTTGCAAGCTGCTCCAAGGTTGCAGCATTCACCTTTCTCTCGTAATCCCCCATATGCCCGAATGGAAGCCCTGAGCTGAAAAACTTTGAGAAGCGCGGATGGTCAGCTTTGACGAAGGCCTCCCTAACCCTTTCCAGGCCGTCGGCATTAAGTGCTTGAAGTTTCTGAAATACATAGTTCCCGCTTCCAAGCAGCTGAACATTAAACCCGACTTGTTCAAGGACCTTGGAAGCCCGTAAAATCTCCCTCTGAGGCTCCTGCTCAGTAACCTTCTTCATCCCCGCCTTCTCTGCAAAAGGATTGTACTTAGCCATCACCGCAATCATCTCCACAAACTCTGTCCCAGCCAAACCCAACGACTCACGAATAAGCCTGGCACCCAAACCGACACTCCGATACTTCGGATGCACAACCACACGGTTGATAATGCTCAACTTCTCATTCAATTCCTTCATGCTCATTCGGGGCAGAACCATTCTTCGACCGTAGGCACTGGGAGGCGGATAACAATAAACGATCACTCCGCACACCTCGGTCCCCCGCTTAAGACAGAAGATTTTGCGAGGCGCAACTACCCTGTGACTACGATAATGAAAGCCGGCGAGCTGGTTCCAATCCTGCATTGTACCCTCTTCAACACGCATCTCTCTGACAAGGCTGCATTCCCTTGCAGGCTCGTTTGTATAGTACACTACACAGATTTCCTTGCCGAACCTCTTGTGGATGTGTACGCTGGGCTTCAAATCCTCAAACAAATCCGTGTGAGTCGTGGCCACAACAACAGCCTTTCCCAAGGTTCTTGCAAGCTTCTGCACGTTAAACGCCACAATCTTCGCCGTATCGCGGTCCAGCGTTGCACAGAATTCATCGCCGACCCACCACTGTTTGCCACTCTCAACCATTTTGGCTATGCGGTAACGGTACTTCTGCCCGTCACTCAACTGGTCATAAGACCTGAGGAAGAGAAATGCGTCATTCAAGCCAACGCGACTTAGAGTCTCAATGCCCTCTTCAACCGTCTCTCCTACAGTCTCGATTAACGGTTTAGTGCTAGAAATCTCGAGTTCTGTCATGTCCACAGCTTCGGAGCCGAGATCCTCCCGTAATGCTCGTAGTAACACGCTCTTCCCAGATCCACTGTCGCCCGTGACCATGACGACGTCGTCAGGCTTCACCTGCAACTCCACGTTATCATAAATCACGAAGCGTTTCTCTTCGTCTAACCCAAGCCCGAACGCCTCAGCAACCGCTATACTCCTCGGCGTGGTCTTGGCAGCTGTCTCATACGAAATGTTGAAGGTGAACCTGTTCTGGCTTCTGTCGTAGACCCTGCGAAGCTGGCGGATGCGGAAAAACTCTCTGTGTCTTCTCAAGTTGAAATCACTCTTTGTCTGGTTCAGGCGTTGATTCTAATCGTTCAATCGACATTTTTACATAAGCCGCGCGCGTTCTGCAGTCGCCCACCAGAACTTGATTGATTGGAAGCTGTGCGGTACATGATTGTTCTGTCATGTCAGAATCACTGCCAGACGAAAAAAGAGTAGGGGGTAGGGGTAGGTGAAAGCTAGGGTAAGACAAGTTTTTAGCGGCCATCACCCATAACCTTACGTTTCGCCAATCCCTTACGGACCCGGTGCAACTTATTAGCCCTACGAGGAATAACAGCCAAAAACGGCTCTGGCTGCATCTCAACAGTCGCATAAAGCGCCAAGGCAGTAGCCCAAAAAACATCATCATGCTGGTTCTGAGGATGGAAAAATCGGTAAGTACCATCCTTTTTAAGTTCGAATCTCTCCGTGTTGAGCTCCGTCGAGAAATTCAGCTTTTTCGAGGGCGACACATTAACTTCAGCGTATGGGTAAGCAAATGCGCTGTTCAGCATACGTTGTTTAAGCAGGCTAGCCATCTCTTGTTTTCGAGGATGAGAAAAGCTAACACCCTCCACATTTTCGATTCCGCCATTAATCATGTCCTCAACAATATAGTTACCAACTCCTGTAATATCGCAACGGATCTTCTCGAAGCTTTGCCAACGATCCGCAAACGTCTTAACATAACCGATAACCGCTGCATACTTCGTCTCCAATGGCCACACCTTAAGATGACGCAACAAGGATTTACTACCAACCTTTTCAGCCACTGCAAAAGCGCTATAATCTTGCTCCTTACCAAAATCTACACCCCCAAAAAAGCTGCCTTGATGAACAGTTTCAGAGTCCCACAACTCTAGGCTCGCATCCTGACATTTCGTAATCAAACTAAGTGGCAGCCAAACCGCTTCATCCTCAGCCCACTCGGCTTCCATCTCCCTCTGCCATCTGAACCGATCATCACAATACTCTTCCTTCAGCTGCTCAACTTTCCGCTTTTTCAACGGACCATTAGGCTCTAAGGCTTGCTGCCACGTCACATGACTCTTCGCAAAATGGCGATATTGAGGGCGATTGAAAAACTTCCAAAACATGCTATCCGTGGCGCCAGGAGTGCTACTACAAACAAATTTGCCATTGGTCGTGGAAAGCGTGAACACTATGGCGTCATAAAGCTCTTGATCCAGAGGAACGTAGTTAAATTCGTCAGCATACAGCACATTAAGCGTAAACCCCCTGATGGTTTCAGGATTGCAAGGAAAAGCCTGGATAAGGCTATGGTTACTCGTGGTAACCATTGTTGCCTGCGGTTTTTTATACAAGCCTTTCGGAAGCTTCGGAAGGAATCCGTTAATCTTGCGAATTGGAATTTTTGTTTGACGCCAACTAGGACCCACAATTGCAATTTGGCTCCCAGGATGCCTTAAGGCGTAATGCAGCAGCCACGCACTGACCATGTGCGTCTTGCCGCTTTGCCGAGACCACCTTAAAGCTACACTATCTTTTCTTTTGATCAGCTCTGCGCCTGCACGTTGATAATCCGTAAGCTTAAGCCCAAGCCATTTCTCGCAAAACTCCTCAAAACTCTCGGGAATCCTTCTGGCTTTAGCTTGGATCAAACCTTCAACTTTTTCCTTTAACTCATCTACTTTCTTCTTTTGCCATTGCTTCATTAATCAACTTCTCCAAACGTTCAAGATCCTTCGTGACTTGGGCTTCATCGAAACTTTTGCTTATGCTGTTCATGACTTGTCCAGTGTAAGCCATAATGCGAATCCAAATCTGCTTTTGCTTTGGAGAAACAACAGGTTCATCTGTCTTGGTTATTTCCTTATTCTGCGCGTAGCCCTTAGCCATGTTAAACATATCTTCCAAATCCCGCAGAAGCTTCAACCGGGTCTTCTGCATGTCCCTTTGAAGCCTTTCCCGCGCCCTTCTCACCACAAAAAATGGTCTGACCCTAATGTTTCGCAGCCCCTACCCCCCTAGCTTTTTTGCGAAATTAGAATACCTGAAACCGTGCCAATTAAGCCGGTAATACCCGCAAATATCTCGCTGTTCCAGCTGCCCAGAAAAGCAATGTGGGCAATCTCGAGAGCTGAGAGACACAGTGTCATGGCTATGGCGAATTTTACGCCCAAAACAAGCTTCTCATCAGGCTCAACAATGTGCACGCGTCCCTTATGTATAAGGTGTCTAGTCAAGGCACGCCTAACCCAATCATGCTTCATGAACCCTCAACCTCTGCTGGTGCCCACAACTCTTACTAATACGAGCTCTACCATGCAAAAGAAAACTTTCAAGCAAATGCCTAGCAGTCTCCGAATCAACATGCCCCTTAATCAGCACAGACACCTTGCACGCCCAAGGAGCAGGAATAGCAGTATAGTCAATATCATAAAGCCCGTCTGCATAGCGAAAATTATTCTGCGCCAAAACAATATGCTCAGGGTTTTTACCAAGCAAGCTAATAAAAATACCCCAACTGGAAACAGGAACTTCAATGCCGCCAGCGCCAGCATGCATGCTCTTACCCACCGATGCATCGCTCCATTCCACGCAAACCAAATCACCAGGGTCCAAACCCCTAAGCTGCTGCTTCAAAACCTGCTTATTCTTCATTATATCAACCTCGCAACCTTGTAACGGCTCAAATGGTCCGTCTTGCTACAGAGAGCATACAGGTAATCCGCAAGCATCGGAGGAACCTTGCCAAGCTCCAGCGTCACTTCAAGCGTCTGCGTTTTAGCGTCCACATGATACTCAACGCTTTCTATACGGAAATCAGCATCTACGTTCTCGTTAGGCAGTGTGACATGGATTTTGTCGGCTTGCCAGATAGGTGTGCTACCATAATCGATAACCGTGCTCCTTGCCGTCAGGTATTCAGCCGGGTCCTCCAAGTAGGCAAGCAGTGCTTCAGCCCTTAACAGGCACTCATTATCGCTGTAAAGCTCCTCGTCAACCTCGACGAGCTCACGCAAGCCATAAGCAGTTTGGCTTCCTTCATTCTCTGCCACTGCGGAGTAGCGGCAGTCACAGAAACGCAGATGATCTATGCGAATGTATGCTATGCCTATCGCCGGATACGCGATTATGAAGCGGATGGCATCTATGGCGTCCCAGTTGGGCGTGCCGTTTACGGTCCAGTCGGGTGTCTGCGTCTGCAGTGTTACTTTAACCCAAGCTCCCTTAGAGCTAACCAATGGTAGAATGTCAGTCTCGAAGTAACTAGCCCCTGAATAGAGCCTAACTTTCGCTGAGGCTAACGCATCCTGAGTCCCGGTCCAGTGATGCCAGAACACGACTTGTTTATAGCCGTCAGGTCCCCGCATTTTTATTGCCGAAAACGTTCTATGCAGCCATCTTTCTAGCACCGTACCGTACGCGTCGTTGGAGATGCTATACGAGTCCGTGTACTTTTTTTGTCCATCCTCAATAACGTGGGTGCTGCTCAGAATCACCGGGTCACTGCCCGTCCAGTCGGTTGTGGTCTCCGTTAAGCCGTCATCATTCGCATCGGATGGATATTGTTTTTCATTTGCTCCTTGACTGGTTATCTTGTTTCTTATGCGATGGATGTCCTTGCGATACTCGCTCGCCTCGATTTTCTCGGAGATGCTAACTTCTGAAGCTTTACTGTTCTTTGCAAAAAACTCGAACTTACCATCAAACGCTACACGAAAATCGTAGCCGATAACGCCAGCCAAGTCAGATGACTCTGCAACGTATTTGATTATGTCCCAGACAGGCGTGTTTTCATAGGCCAGCTTTGTAAAGGTTGTATCAGTATCTTCCACCAGCTCAACGCCCGTGCCATCAAAATAGCGAACGTGGCTCAATCCAACGTAATAGTCGAGCAAGTCCTTGATGATCTCTTCGCCTTTTTTGTTCTCGTAAGTTTTGGTCACGGTTCTGCGGAAAAGCTTCTCTCCCCAACAACGACCACTAACACGAATGTAGTTTTCGGTTGGAGTTGATTCGCACTTGACGCTTTCAACACGGCAAGTAATCAACTGCGGAACAAACACGCCTCTGCCAATGTCGATGTGCCCGTCCACTCCAACAAGGATGGGCGTCGCTCCGCCGGGACTGTACTTCTTACCCCAATTCTGCAACAGAACCTCGAAACTGCTTACTTCCTTCGTGCAGCCCAGATGGACTTGAAGATCTACTATGTCGCCCTGAGGCGGCGCAACGGCGCCAAAAGCAATGGCACACTTTGGAATCTCTACAGACGTTTCATTCAACTCCTCTGCGATACATGGCTTGCTCTCCAGCTCTCTGAACGCCACGACTACGGGAAGGCACCTCGCTAGTGGCTGCGTTGAAGCCTTGGACACTAGATGTGGCTGCATTCATGCTGCTTGCGAAAGACCACATGGCTGCGGCAGCCGCGACGATCACGGCAATCCCGACCCCTGTTAGAGCTAGAAATGTTGCGTAAGAAATGTTGAGGCTGTTCTGGGCCGCAGTAGCGATCCAGCATGCAGCAGCGTAGACCTTCTGAGCGATGGCCACGCCCATACTAGTCCGCATAAACATGCCCATAACCGTGACAACCATCATAGCAGAATTGAAGACTTTAGCTTGCTCATCATTTAATATGCCGAATTGGTGAGCAATATGCCCGATAGCTAGCCCAGTCGCGCCTAAACCAGCAATAGCGGCGCCAAGACTCTTCACCCTCACAGAGAGGGCCTCAGCGTCGGTCTGAATCCTGGAGAACTCTGCACTAGCCCGGTTAACCGCTCGAATCGTAACTGCAATTTCCCGAAATGACACTATAAGCCAGCCTCCGCTTTAGCCTGCTCGAGGGCCCCGACGATATTCATTTCGAGCATAGGAAGGTATTCCTGGATGGCTGGATACAGGAAGGGCCGAGCTTGCATGTGCCGTGTTCCCATCTCCACGAAGAGAGCATAAGTGGCTTCAGCGCCGATCTGGGCAACCCAATCCTTAATCGTTGCGTAGATTGTGCTGCGAAGGTAGCCAGAGCGGACTGGAGCGTTCCGCATCGCTGCACCCTTGACGTCAGCCGCCCAACTAGCTAGAAAGCGGTAGACCTGATTTTGCATTGCAGAGTCAAACCTCTGCATAGCCACTTGAAACTCTTCAACACCTTCGATGTCGCAGGTTATTTCAACGGCCATGTTTCTTCGCCTCTTTCTCCGCCTTTTCCTTTTCCTCGAGGACCATCTGATCCATCACATTCAAGATAACACAGAATTGTTGGATGGTTTTTGCTGGCTGTCTTGCGAGCTGCGTTGGGAGCCATCCGAAGGCTTGACAAAGCCGAAACTCTGAAAGAGCCGGATGCGGCTTTCCTCGTCTAATTGCGAGAGTAAAAAACGGAGATCCTCGTGGCTCATGCCATTGAGTTTGTTTGCAATCTTTGAGAATAATTCACCAAGCTCAACGGGAATCCCGATATCCTCGCCCACTAGCTTTTCAAGTGAAATAGGTTTGCTCTCTGGCTGCTCCTTGAGGGCCGCCCAGATCGTCTCTGCTTGAATTGGGATGAAGTCGCTGCTTTCAACTTCACCACTGACCTTACTGTACTTCGTGTACTTCTGAATGATGCGGTTCCGCTTAGCCCAAGTGATCTCTTGGAACAGGTAGCGTCCAGCGTATTCTTTGCCGAATCTTTCGTCAAGCTCAATGTTTTCTGTTTGCATTTTGAATCATCTCCATGGTGGCTATTCGGTTTTTGATGGCTGTGTTAATGTCTTCGAGCACGATGTCTTGCATCCACTTGGGAAGTTTGAGAATGCGAGCTCCCAGATTTTTCCACATCTTCAACCATTTCTTTCTTAAGTCAGCTTCTCGCCCGAAATTCTCCAAAACACTAACTTCAATAGCCACTTCTGTTCCCCCTAGCTGGCGCTGATCGCAACAGGGCCCTTGGCGACAAACCGAGCCTTAGCGCAGATCAGATCCTCAAGCCATTTCGAATGCGTTATGTTATCCCATTTACAATAGGTGAAAACAGCCTTGTTCGTCCCACTTAACCCAAATTCCAACGTAAACTCCGTATCGACTAATGCTTCATCCATTTCTGCCTTGCTTTCAAATTCAAACGTGAGTTCTCCAGAGAGCTCTCTGTGTCCGAATGGAATGTACTTCGCAAGATGTCCGTTTGACGTGCGAATTACTGGTACTCTTCTTGGATTATTGATGATATCAAATTTCCAATCGGTAACGCGGTCCAGAACTGTTGTGTCCTTCTTCACATAGCTTTCATGAAAAGCAACTGCGCCACCATGGTCCGTGTAGGTTGCTCCTGTAATCTTTGCAGTTCCTGTCTCGAGATCCTGACCTTCAAGCTCCATCACAGCCTTGACGACATCTTCAATGCTACACTCGACCGAGACCTTGCTGATGCGTATGCCTTTGAAAAGCAATGAAATGATATCCGTGGCAGAGGCGAAGGTTCCCTTGTAATAGATTACTTGGCAGCTAAGGCTTTTGTCTAGGTCCATCTTTGCCCATTGAAGCAGTTCAATAGGCGCTGCAGAAGGCAACACATAGCCAACCTTGAGGCTGGGCTTCCGAAGGCCCTTCTTTATTGCTTGCAGGTCGTAGCTACCAGCGCCTCTAAGTTTGAGGTTGCTGGGATCAAATCCCGGGTCAATGACGTCACAGGGCACGCTTAACATTGACGGATTCGTGGGCGTAGTGCCAAAGACAGTTTCGGTCGCATAGTAGAACCGCTCTTCGTCAACTCCATACGTATCAACCATTTTCTATTCATTCCTCCATGACTAGAATACTCCTGAAATCGACTCGAAAAGCCAACCCTTCAACAGAAACTCGGCTCTAGAAAGGTACGGCTTAACATCCGTGACGTCAATATTCCTGTAGCTCACGACGTCACAATGAGTTAATCCATAAACCTGAATCGTGCACTGAACAAAATCACAATAGAGAACCGCAGGCGTAGACCCATTGCTTGGGTTCGCAGTCTTGGCCAGAAGCCAAACATAGCCGCTCGAATCAATGAAATTAGGCCAGTTAGCTGAAATCGTGATAGTAAGAGTTTCATCTCCACCGCCAGTCCCAGACTGGGCTTCTTGCCAGGCGGAAGCGACATGATTCCAAATCTTAATCGTAACTCCATTTCCCCCGGGGGAAGTCCCGTATCCTTCGAAACTGAGAACTATCTTCTTGACGCAGTTCTCCCGTGGGCCTAGCTTGAGCCTAAACAACATCAACCCGTACTGGCCGTTAACGCTCACGCTTTTGCTGTGGCGAACATCGTCGCTGGACCAGATCTTCTGATACTCTAGGTTTGTGAGCTCAGCCCAAGAAGTGCTCGAAGGCGAGAGCTCAGTGGCTGCACCTGCAGCAAAAGCCTTGTGCGGATCTCCGCTAGGATATCCGAGCCCATAGAAATTGTAAACCGTCTGATATGGCAAGTTTCGGTTCTCGCGGATGATAGCGTTGATTTGAGCAGTCACCTTATCTCGCATGACCTTGCCCGCATCAGCTCCAGGAGCCGTCTTGTCTACCGTGTAGATGTTACATCTGAAAACCATAGAGCGACGTCTCAGACGTCCAGCAAGCTCAAGTTTCTGGTCCTGGCTGCTGTCGAGCCCCATTGTTATTTGAGCGTCATATTCCTTGAGCAGCTCCCGATCATAAGCCTCTTTCGTCGCCAGAATGCTGGCATGCGAACCGTTATCCTTGACTACACGGATCCTCGTAGTAATCAACCGCAGCAGAGTTATGATGGGATCTTCGAGCTCGCTCAAGCCGCTAACAACCTCCTCGCAATCGATTTGAAATAAATCGTCTGATTCTCGAAAGTGAAAGGTTGAACGCTCTGTAGCTCGTAATCCTCGCCCTTGCGATGTATCTTGTCATGATTGCGAACCGGCACGAAAGTATAGACGGCAAGATAGTCATTCAGCAAATATCCAGCCTCCAAGAGAACCTCTTCAGCTCTGACAAGCGAAACAATCGCCAATAAGTCCAAAGCCTCGCCATAAGAAACAGTCTCAACAGCTTGACGGATTGGGTAAAGGAGGACAGCCTCGCCTTTGCTATTCAAAATCTTCATGAACCTAGTCAAGGGCTCCTCGTAGTTGAGAAACATGCGGGCTAGCCATGTGACATTTGCCATAGCCTTCTGCGCCGTGATCGGACTATAATCCGTGAAAACAGGGCCCCAATAAAGAAACTCGTCACTATACTTGCTCACGACATCGTGGCCAAGCTTGAAGCTTGGAGGATCTCGCTCTTTCCTGATCTTCCACAAGATTCCCGTAGTGATCGCATCATAGTACGCACATGCTGGGAACCTCGTAACCACATCAACATAGCCTGGCCAACAGATCTCTGGCCAATAAGCAGGATATTGCCCCGAAGCCCTAATCGACTGAATGAAGTTGTAGGCGCGTTGACACGTGAAACTCCAGCCTTCATACACGTACAGCCCCAGCAGAGCGAAGCTCACAGGATCATCATAGACTTCGGTATCATTAATTCCCACTCGGTACCAGACGCCAGAACCCGAAGGCGGAGGTTGATAATACAAATAGAGCTGCTCAAACCCATCCCTGAGGAAGCCTGCAGCATCTGCCATCATGACACTGTACCGAGAGGCATTAGCCACATCGTACGTGTCCGCCAAGAGCTTCAAGGCGATCAAGCAGTATAAGTTTTCAATGCTCATCACAGTGTCCCATGTATCGGTTATGCTGACGTAGTTTGCGAAGCCACCATAGTATTTGTCATGAATGCCCAGAATGCTTGGTTGTTGCTGCATCGTGTAGAGAAAAGTGTAACCAGCGAGCTTAGCAGCATCCAAATAGCCTGCAGTCGACGTCAGGGCATACGCTTTCAACAGAGCAGGAATGACACGACCCGCATCAACAGCCCAATACTGAGTACTCGACTCAGCGGATTTGAACCCGCCATAAGCTTTTTTCGCTGGATCAGTGGATTGTTGAGTAAGAAGCCAAGTAGCCAATTCCACAATCTTCGTCAAAATAGTCGCTTGCAAAGAAGTAAACTGAGGAACAGAATAAGCCTCAGACAGAAACTCGATGGCAAAAGCAGCTGGAAAAGCGCCCTTTCCAAAACTCTTATCCCCGTGATCCACGGTTCCGCCTTTAGCCACATAATAAGTATGGGCTAGATTGTTTTTCATGGTCACAACATTGTCAGCAACAGAATCAACTTCATTCCATTCGCTGTGAGCTGAGTCTTTGATTTCGCAGGGCATGCCAGCACTAAATTTAGTGCCATCCGCAACCGTGACATTCTTCTGGCCAGCAGGCGGATCAGCAGCCATAGCAGTAGTTATCACATAAAACCAAGGCGCATAATGCATGACAAAGTCGTAATAAGCGTCGGGAACGGTGCCCATGGCTATACCCTTCCCACGTAGGGCTGCTTCAAATTGTCAATTATCTTGAGGGCTTGATTATACAAGAACTCAAGGTTGCTACTGCTCAATCCACTAGGCGAGGAGCTACTAGACTCGTTGACAGCAAGGTCGCCCACGCGAAAGCTGAGCCCAGCAGCCGAGCCGCCAGTTATTCGACAAGCACAATAGATAGCTGCCAAGTTTCGGATAGCCACAGCCTCCGCATCGGTACAGTTTGCAGGGTCAATCTCAAGCCCAGTTTCGCTTTCAACCGTTACAGCAGCATCGGTTATGAAGCGGTTGACAACATCGTCAGGCGCTTCAGCTGCATTGACGTTTATGCGTTCTCGAACACTTTCAGGCGTTACGGCAACCAACAGCCAAGGCTCCAACAACGTATATTTAATAGTAAGATACGAGTGCGAAAACGTAAGCATTCTTGCGGGACAATAAGCATTAAAAAATAAGGTAATCTGATTAATCATTACAGAACGAATATAATCTCGCCTGTTTTAGGATTGATTCCAATGTTGCCCAGCAGTAGCATGATTTTCATGGGTTCCACGCCAGGCTTAATCACGTAGTATTCGTGGATAGGCCCTACGGTTTGCAGCCAAGTGATTACCCGTGAAGGTCTCGAGAAGAGATGGGTTAACTGTAATGATACTGGAAACGTGATTACTCGGAATGGTCTGCTAAAGATGTGTGTGGTTCGCAAGGTTTGTGTGTAACCTATTTTCCGTTGTGGTCTCCTGAAGATGTGTGAAGGGTTTAGGGTTTGGGCGAATTTGAAGAGGCGTTTTAATGTGAGAGTGTGGACGGCTTGAAGTGTCTGAGTAAATTTCATTAGTCTTAAAGGTCTTTTGAAAGTGTGTGATAATTGTAAAGTCGCAGCCCATTGTTTAAGAATTAATCCGGGTTTAGTTACCGTCCATGTATGAAGTGCTTGTAATGCTTGCGTGAACCGCATGAAACGATGTCTCAAGAAGGTGTGAGTCAAGTTTGCGGTTTGCGTCAACTTCATAAAGCGTGTTGGTCGTGTAAACGTGTGTGTAGCGTTCAAGGTTGGTATTAACTTCATGGAACGATATGGTCTGCTCAAAGCGTGACCTACGTTTAGACTTCCAGCCCAAGATTTGATTATCGCCGTCTCTACAAGAGCCTGAAACTCATACATACGTTGATATGAAGCTGGGGTCTTGGTCACCAACTTAATGTATCGACCATCCTTGCTGAAAGCTCCACTCTCTTGCCAACCGTCAGCGTTTAATACTCCGTCCCAAACTGAGGCACCAAGATTTGCGGGGTCGTCGCCCACATACACGGTAAGACCTGAACTTTCACCCCATCTATAGCCTGCGACTTGAAACAGTTTGATTTTAGTGATTGTTTTAGTGCTTCCCATATCAAAAATAATCCAATGCAGCTCAGTGACGTTATGATTCCAATACGTTCCTGTGTCGGTGTCTATAGCTTTTGTGGCATAGTAAGTGCTTGTTTGTCCACATTTGCTGTGAATAGCAGAAGGCGTAGTCCAATCAGCCATCAGTTTCACCTCATAGAGCATGGCATCTGCTTATCTCTTGATAATGCAGAATGCACACGCTCCAACGTCATTAGTTATCCTTCCGTTTACGGGTTCGCTAGCGTGCACTCTATTTCAGCAGTCCACTCTTCGCCAGCAGGTTTCGTTCCTTTAGCGCTTACGATTCTGAGCATGTTTTGTCCGGTATCGTCTGAAGCATTTACAATGGTAACTTCGTTCCATGCAAACTCTGCTTCGCCGTTCACAAATACGCTTCTGAAGGTGATTTTCTTATCAACATTATGCAGTGGATATGTTGCTACCATGCCTTTCCAAAGTTTATTGGTTGCCGCCTGTAAACCTGTTTGAGTTTCATCCTCTGCTGTAGAACTATCTCCAACACCTATTCTTGCGTTAGCATTGTTGTAAGCGTTTCCTCCAGCACCGCAAATCAACTCCCACATGAGGTTCATGCCTTCCACCAGAAACTTGTCTTGGTTGGTTTCAAGGATTTCGTAAGGTTTTCTTGCGCCGACTTTTCGCTTAATCACGCGATACTTGACTGCCAGTTTTACGTTTTGGTTTAAACTCATTTCTTTTATTCCTCCTTTATCTTCGGTTTCTCGCACAGTCAGGCATGCTGACTATGTTCGAGCCACCTCTTTCAATGTGCCTTCAGCATTCCACGAGAACGTGAGAGTGAAAAGCAGCTCACCGCCATCATACGCCTTCAAAGTCTCAAGCGTCTTATCCCCATACCAAGTAAAGGCAACTTTCGTGACCTTCTTGTCCTTGGGCGGAGCCATAATGTCGCTTAAGGCAGCACGAATATACTGTAACTGCAGATGCTCAGTAGGGACTTCTTGACTCATTTTTTCACTCTCACCATGACTTTAAACAAACAAAAAGGGAAACTAGGCAACTCCAAGGGAAATACAATTCTAAACTGTTGCCGGAGGGCCTGTCGCTTGTGGTATCCAGCTTAACTTTTTTGCAATTATCTTCGCAATCCAATAGAGCCAAACACTCAGACAACCATTCGCAAGCCATTGCGAAATCTCAGCGTAAGTCCATCCACCAAAGATTGTAGCTATCCCAATTATGAGGCTGATTAGGGATGTGTAGATGAACTCAACAAGCTTAAACTCCTCTGGCGGTGTCGATTTTAAGTAACCAAAGATGCAGGTCACCAAGCCTACGAGAACAGCTATAGGGGCAGCGTATCCCAAGGTTTTGAAGACATCATAGATTGGCTGAAAGCCTGAGGTAGGCACGGTCCCGGTCTCGTTCCCGTTTTGAGCGAAAGCCAAAGCCGCCGATGCCATAACCAAACTTACAACCATAAAGAAGATAACCGCAAAAGCCATTTTCCTCATTTTACGTTTTCACCTCCTCTTCCCACCTCTTCCGGGTGAGCATGAAGGAAACGCCCGTTTCCCAGGAGGCATGCCGACATCGAGGAGAAAGGAGAGTAAATCACTTTTGAGCCTCCTGAGAAGCATTGGACTGTTGCTGGGTGGCTTCCCATAACTCCCATCCAAACTTAACCGCATTCTTGCGGAACTCTTCAGAACGAATTAAATCCAGCTCAGCAGCATGAATTAGATCGGCTGCAATAACCTCTGGAGTTTCAGGCGCCCCCCAATTAAGTCGAACAGACGCCTTCACAGGGTCAAGACTTGAATCAGCAGCAACGATCACCTTTCGCCAAAGACCCTCAACACGACGCTTTATTAATCGTTGAGTTGGTAAAACTAAACGATCGGCAATATTAATCGCTGCTTTCGCGCTCGCTTCCGTAAAACCTGGCGTCGTGAACAGCTTAGGTAATGGTGTCAAGCCGCCCAAACAGAACTGATTCCACAAGTATTCGATGCTCTCTCCAAAACGTGCCCTAGGCTCTAATGGCGGGGTCTTGATTTCCAATCCGCCTTTGCCACAAGCAACCAGCCTACCGCCATATTTAGGCAGAGTTTTCAATTCAGCTTCTATTCTTTCAGCCAGTTTCTTATCTTCAGTAACATAAGCCTCAAGCGGACCCGCAAACTTCTCAAAAATCTCAATAAGGTCCAAGTCAAGCTTAGCCTTAATCTCCAAAAGGCTTGGACGAGTACGCGTAGTATATTGCCCGGTGTTTTTCTCATACTCTTGCCAGCTGTACTCTTCCAAGAGAACACGTATAACACCGGACCCCCAACCTGAACCATCAAGAGTGTTGAGCCGGAAAAACCAGACGCTATCAGGAGGGATCAGATTTCCTCCATACTCCGTTGTCTGCTTAAAACCAAGCTTAATCTTCTTTTGTCGCGTGAGCTCAGTCTCTGTAAACTTCAGAAATTCATTCGTGAAGACACTTTGAAAACTCACTATAGGTATGAGCAGAACATTCTTCACGCTTCTAGGAGTCAAAAGTTGCCACAGACTGTTCCCAGTTGCGACCAACTCACGCCCTGTATCCTGCAGCAAATCATCGATATCGTTGTCTTCATTGAACGCGTCCACAATGTTCTTGGCATCTTCAGCTTTAGGATACTTCTCCTGGCTGGCACAAGTAGTGTAGAAACCCATGCCCACAGCCTGCATAGCCAAAACTTCAACAAAATCTCTGGCAGCCGCATCCTTGAAGTAAGCATCAATCTGCTTCTTGAAGGTGATTCTCGGAGGTTCACCGACACCTTCCTTAGAAGGCTTAAGGGCCTTCGCATAAGCATCAGACTTCAATGCATTGTATATCTGTCTGAAAACGCTCAAGGCAAGGCCTCCAAGGCATCCAAAAACTTTCTGCCCTTCGCAGTTATGCAGTAAGGATCACGCTTCTTCTGCCCGCTTTTCTCAAGGCAGCCTTTCTGAAACAGCCACTGAAACATGCCCTCAAAAGTTGCGTGTGTCCCAAACTCGTAAGTAGTTCTTTTATCAAGAATAATGCGAGGTAAAGGCTCCTTGCTAAGTTCACGCAGAATAGTTTTTGCAAGGGTTAACCTTTCCTCGAGACTTCTCACGTTAACTGCTCCACATTTTCAAAACGACTAAAAAAGGGGAAAAAAGGCTATGAAGAGACTATGTTTAAGCAGTGTTGACTTTACGGATTGCTGCAGTAAAGGCCGCTGCCAAGTCGAAGCGCATTGTCAACACGGCGCCCTCGAGGCTTTGAATCGGATCATCGTAATCTTCGATCTGAATGTCTTGCCTTAGACCGGCCACCACGCCTTTTGCTCTAGTGTAAACAAGCGGGTTAGCACCGCAAACGCTTGTGCTGTAGACAGGTATTGTACCATAGAAGTTTCCGATCACACCTTCCTCAGCAAGTCGACCAACACGCCCGAGAAAATCGATTGAAAGAAATTTGTCCATCGCCATCAACGTAGCCTCTTGATCGGGGTTCACTAGGATAGCGTCAGGATTGAAACCTGCCTTTCTGTTTGTGCTTATTGCCTTAACGATTGTTTTGTAGAGGTCTGTGTCGAACGTTTCTGTTCCGCCGATCGACGCAAGCAACTTCACTGCAATGTCTGTGGCCACGTGTTTATACATGGCTGAACCAGCAACAGTTGTCGCTTCCTGGATGCTATTCCATTTGTTGTCTTGGATCCATGTCTTTTTGATTCCGAGAATGACCTTGTGCATGCCTTTGTCTTCGCTGCAGTCCAAGGATACGGAACCGAATTTACCGCCAGTATAACGACCTTTAGCTCCGGCAGTTCCTTCAACAATTATGAAATCATCCTCGGTTATCGTGGCAATCTGATCCTTTGGCTCATCCATTTCCGCAACCTTAACCCAGTCCTTCCAAGCCTTATTTGCCTCTGCCCCATGCAACACATCTGCCAGAACTTTTTGCTGTATCAAGGCAGCGCCTACGTTTACGGTTTCCTGCATCGGAACCATCCACAAGTCTTCAGGCCTCGTTATCTTACTGAATGGCATACGCCCAAGGTACATTGGATTAGGATGATGACCAAACCCTGCTATTCTATGGACACAAACCCCGAAATCCCAAGCATCAAAGAATTTATCGCCAGCTTTTTCATGAAGTTTCTGAAGCTCAGACTGCGTCTCAGGATTAAAGAGCAGTGATTTATCAACAATTCCGTCCATAACAGACACCTTAACCTAAGCGGCATCCACGAAGCACGGCACTATGTCGCCATCAGCGCCTGAAGCAGCCTCAAGCTTTCCAATTACAGCGCCAATAGCAGGAGTTGCAGCTCCAGCTTTGCCAGCAGTGGTTGTAGTGGCAATCATCGCGCCAACAGCCAAGGCAGCATTGACTTTCACCTTACATCTTCCAAATACGCAGACATTCACTTTGTCGCCTGCAGCGTCAGCAGCCTTACCACTTGCTCGAATGGGACCAACTACGACGCCATAGCAGAGAACGTTGTTTGCGGTCGTTGTAGTGTTAACTCTTGCCAAATCTTCCCCTGTACCAGGTGCAACCAGAATCACCGGGGACCACAAGTCAATAGCCCCTGCTGCAATCTTATCGACCACTTGACTCTCAGGTCCTACAGGACCCTCAAAAATTTTAGGCAGCAATTCACCAACAGCCATAACCATCACCTTTTATTTCGAGTTTACTTCCGCACTTGGAAGCGGTCGCCCTCAATCCCTCCAATGTGAGCATAACTATCTCTTCACAGCTCTCCGCGCAGACTTGCGAACTTCACGCTTCAACTTTCCAATCTCGCCAAACTGGCCCTGCACAATGAAAGCAAGCTCATCCACAACCTTAACAAGCTGAGTTTCAGGCTTCGATTCGTCGCTGAGCGTTCCAGCAGCTTGCATCTGTGCTCGTAACCGTTTAATGTCGGCCAACAAAACCTCTATGCGCCTAGTCAACTTTAGGCAACCTCCCTCTTCTTGGCCTCAAGCAAATCCAAAATCCCATTCAACTGCAAAGCCGGTGTGAATCTACGTTTGTCAGTTAAAACCCCAAGAATCTCCTGCTCAGTCAAAACAACCATATGCTGAACTGGCTCGACTGGCTTAATGGCTGCAACGACATTCTCCGTCTTTTGACATCCACAAGGCACCTGCTCAGTTTTCTCAGCAGAAGCCGTTGCAGGAGCAGCCACAATCGTTGGAGATGGAGGTTGCGCAGGCGGAGTCGCCACGGCAACCGCAGCGGATTTAACCAGAATCAGCGTATCCAACTTTGCGTTGATCGATGTGAACTGGTTGGTCATCCAGTCTTCCAGCCTTTTGAAGTTGTCTTCAAGGGCCTTAACGCGGTCTTCAATGCTAGGCTCAGCTTGACCAGCCACTGGGCCATGTCCACTGACTTGCTGAGTCTTCTGCGAAGGATCAGCTTGCGACGTACTTCCTTCATTTTTGTTTTCACTCATCTTGTTCACTTCGGACTCTGGAGGCTTACCGCCTTCCAGCCGACGGGCATCAGCCCTTAAACAATTCCAAACTTTGACATTGGTCCCTGGGCTTGCTGCAAGACTATCTTTATGCAGCAGACAGAAACCGTTCAGAATCATGCCGTTACATTGCCCCGGGTTATCAGCCGGAACATGACGGCAAATCGCGTTAACACTAACCTGGTTAATTACGCCCTCGCGAATCAGTTGCTGAACTCTAGACTCGCTGACACCGGCAATGTATTCAACCCTGCCATCAACTTCTTCTCCATCCAAAACAGCATTATCAGGGAAAGGCAACCACCGACTTTCACCAACATCCCACGTATGCTCAAAAACCTCAATAGGCCCACCAATTAGACTGCGAGCTCCACGTCTAAGCTCTTCACAATTGAAAACATCGCCTTTACGAGTCTTGCCAGCTGTCAATGCAGTGCCATAAATCAGCATACAGCTAGGCTTCACGTAGTACCGCGCGGGCATACTCCACGGAAAAATACGCGCTTCAGGATCAGCTTTCTCCGTTAAAAACTTCACATCAAAAAACAAACTGTGGCTATGCAAAGCCTCGCTCTTGTGGTTCTCAAACCAAGCCTTGGCCTTATCAACCGTCCAGTCCTTATCTTTCGCAAAAAGATAACTCTGCACCTCCGTCGTATCCTTGCCCTTCGGCTTACCAATAACAGCCTTAATCCCCTTCTCAGCATCAATAGTTATAGTCCGAAAACTGTCCTTCTCAAAATCGTCAGGGCTTCTATGGCCAGACCGAACGTAATCTTGACTATCTTCCCAGGGCATATCAAAGGCTCATACTTGTGGGTCAGCCCGGAGAAAACAATAAGCTTCGAAGCAGCCCGGGATTGAGCGTTGAAGCTCACTGTTTTCCCAGGCTGTCTGTTCGATATAGTAATACGTAAGAGTTAATTTATAACAGTTGCGATTCGCCAGAACCGACAATCGCCTCAGTTTCGCCCCAAACGTCGAACGCAAACCGCGTTAGGGCCCATTTCCAGCCTCGCTTCTCAAACAATTTCTCGCCAGTCTCATATTCCAGACGCCTGTTCATACGCAAGATTCTACGGCTAACGTGCCAATGCCTCAAGCCGTACTGCTTCAGTTGGCTCGCAACGTCCTTCGGGTAAATGCCCTGCACGCCAGCCTCGTGAACCGCTTCTAGGATCTCGATATCAACTTGGTCGACGCAAGAAATCTTATGAAGCATCGGTATACTAAAATGAAAGTAGCCGGCGCCCTTCAAACCGTTAAGAATTATCCGCTGCGTCCCCCGAAGTTGCTGGATCTCCGATAGGATCCGCTTGAGGAGCTGCTGATTATACTTAAGTCGCCCAACTTTCTCCTCTTGACTGCGTTTTTTAACAGTTTTTCCCATGGTCTGCGCGGGCCCTACGGTAGATTCTTGTGTAGACTGCTCAACCATCGAAACCACCAACATCAACAACATAAGAGACTAGGCCCTGTTGCCCTACACCAACAAACCCCAGAATGCATGATCGTGAAATGCATGGACTTTTCCCATGCCCCGGCCGAGGCCTAGAAACACCGATTGCGCAGGGTTTCACAGACGAAAAAGGGCCCTTACTACGAGTACACCCATGGTCGTAGTAAATCATTTTTTGTCCGCCCTCTTGAGACGATTGCTTTTGCAGCTGTAGCACGACACGCCGGGGATCCACATGCCTTCGATTCCCTTGTCAACAATCATATTGTGTCTTGGAACCGCTGAGGGATTAGTGCAGAAAACTTTTCCGTCTCTTTTGTGGCCGCGCTGATAGTTGCAGAGAGAATGGTTCGGGTTTGGAGCGTCAGGGTTTACATAATGATCCATAAGTAACTGCTCGTTGCCACGCCAATGCTCTCCAACCTCTTTTATTATCATTTCTTGAAGTTTGAGACTGAACCCTCGGTGGCCTTTCTCTCGCCTGGCAATCTGCCTGAATTTTTCAAGTATTTCTAACTTATTCGCGGGAAAGCTGAACGCGTTGATAGTAGATTTATTATTAATATTAATTATTAATTCTTCTTTCTTTCTATCTATCTCTTTTCTACTATTATCTTCGCCCAACAATCGTCAACTCACATGTTTCTGAAGCATTTTGGCAGACGCTTCCGGACTCGGTCCAGCCTTCTCTTGCAGCGCGGGCATTCCTTCGGTTTTGGAACCCTAGGTGTCCAGGTGTGGCCGCAGAAAGAACATTTTACCGTGATTTTCCCTGCCAAAAAATCACCATAGGCTTGTTGAAATGTGGCGTTTTTTCCAGCAGAAAGGCTTGTCTTTAGCGCATACACGGTTACAGTCAACAACTTCACCTTCAACTAAGGTGCCCTTAACGACACCTTCAATTTTGAGTACTACAACGTGATCTGTGCCTGGACAGTACTGTTGCGTCTGGCGCATTTCATTACTGCTCAAACGGAAGCCTCCACTTTCGCAACTTCATACTTTGCACCTCACATTCCCGCAATGATACAAGGTGCTGCACTTGCCACTGGGCCTAGGCGAAAAACGCGGAGGATTGTTGCCGCAGTACCGCACGGTACAGACCCACTTAACCCGCAACTTCTTCCCAGTCATTTCTTTTTTGCCTCCCAAAAACTGTAAACGGGCCCCAGGACGGCCGCCAGAAGGTTCACAGGGATTCGAACCCGCGGCAACTTGACAACCTGATTAAGCCTTACGCCGAAAAGCGTTAGATCCTGACTGCACCAGCGGCATACTCGTAGTAAACGGTCCTCCCTGCCAATGCTAACGTCAAAGTCGGCCTCGTTACGCGAAACAGGACCGCAAATGTTGCAGCGGCACATGTCAGTCTGACTCTCCGAATCGGGTGTGCGCGCTTGAAAACAAAAAAAGAGGGGATTGCGCGGGAGAAATCAGTGGAGATAATATAGTGGAGATAACAGTTTTATTTGAAAATGTCCTAAAAGCTGATAAACATCCCTCCTCTTACTTGCGAATCATCAGAGAGGGGGAAACCAACGTAGGCTGTGGAGTCTTCGCCGCAATCAACTACGAAAACCAACCCATATTCTCATACATATACTGGGGACTCCGAGCTCAAAACCATCGAGGCCACCAATCACACGGCTTCCTCACATTTCACGAAGGGAAGTTCCACATCCACCGAAGCCTAGACCTCGTTCCCAAAATAAAGTCAAGCGCCATCCAAGAATGGTTCGGGCGACTCCCAGGAAACCTAGGCATCGGAAATGTCAGATACACAACATCCGGAAAAACAGACGAAAAATCCTTAATAAGGGGCACACAACCCGTAACCGCCTCCAAAAACGGGCTGAAAATCGCCATCTCCTTCAACGGCAACATCGTCAACGTATTCCAACTCTCAAAGGAAATCAAAACAAAATTTCCAGCATTCTCATACGAATGCGACGCCGAACTCGTCTGCCACAAGCTCATGATTGAAATGCTAAAGGGCAAGGGCATCGCCTCCGCCGTCAAGGTATGCATGCAAGAAATAGACGGAGCCTTCTCCGTAGCATGCGTCACACGGGACGGCCAATTCTTCGCCTTCAAAGACCCCCACGGAATAAGGCCATTATGCGCCGGCCACAGCAGGGACGGGTCAACCTACGCTTTCTCGTCAGAAACCGTAAGCTTGGACATAAACGGTTTCGAAAGAGACTTTGAACTCGAACCAGGCGAACTCGTAAAGGTCTCGCCAAGCGGATTCATGAGACAAAAACTCGTCGAAGGCGAAAGAAAAGCTTTCTGCGCGTTCGAATTCGCCTACTTCGCAAGACCAGACTCCATATTCGATGACAAATACGTTTACGAGATACGCGAAGAATTCGGCAGAAACCTCGTAAGAGAAAACCCCGAAATCGTCAAGAACGCTGACATAATCCTCTCAGTGCCTGAGACAGGCGACGACCCCGCCATGGGCGTCCACGAACAATCTGGACTGAGATGGGAAAGAGCCTCACGAAGACACAGATATGTCACCGAAAGAGCCTTCATCCTTCTCAACAAGGAACGACAGTCAACCATAGACAGAAAAATCAACATCCTCGCGCCAAAAATCAGAGAAAAACGAGTGATACTCGTCGAAGACAGCATAGTCCGAGGAGACACCACCAGAGTCACAGTAGAAAAACTCCGCAGAATGGGCGTCAAAAAAGTCTACATGTTTGTAACATTCCCACGCATAATCGGCCCATGCCTATACGGCATAGACATGGCAACATACGGCCAACTCATAGGCTCACAACACACTCCAGAAGAAATAGCCAAAATCATAGGCGCCAGCGCCGTATGCTACCAATCAATAGAAGGATTAGTCAAGGCAACAGGCTTTACACGAAATCAGCTCTGCACCGCATGCATAACAGGCGAATACCCCACGCCGCAGGCTCAGAAAATCGCCGACAAAATGAAGAAGAAATTCCTAGAAGGCTACGAAGAAACAGGCAGAATCTACGAAATAGAAGAAGCCGTCGAGACATCATAGCGCAAGGGCAAACTAATCATTCAAGTTCATCAAAGTCTGACGGGTCAATTATGGAGAAAGTTGGCATACTCGTAGTATCCTACGGCTCAAGAGAAGTAGCCATGGTCGACGCCTTCACAAGAAGCACAGAATACAACACTGAACTCTACGTCGCCGACAAACAACTCAACCCCTTCAACCTCAGAAACTCCACAAAACACGTCGTCATCCCAGACCTGAACATCAACGAAATCTCAAAATTCGCAGAAGCAAACAAAGACCGCATAGACTTCGGCATAGTCGGCCCGGAAAAGCCTATCATCGAAGGCATCCGCGACCTCATCGAAAAGAAAACGGGCATACCGATGATATGCCCAACCAAAGAATACGCCATCGAGGAAAGCAAAGTCCAGCAACGACTGCTGTTCCAGAAGATAGTGCCGAGTGTAAATCCACGCTTCAAAATCTACGATCCAAAAGACTACAAGAACACGTCAGAAGTAAAGAAAGCGGTTTACGACTGGCTTGACACACTTGACAATCAAGCAGTCGTAAAACCAGACAAACCAGCGGCGGGAAAAGGCGTCGGCGTCTGGGGAGACCACTTCTCGAATCGCGAGCAGCTTTTCGAGCATTTTCTCTCAAACTACCAGTACGGTTCTGTTATTATAGAAGAAAAAATAGAAGGCGAAGAATCAAGCTTCCAAGCCTTCTGCGACGGAAAGCACTTGGTGCCGCTACCAGACACGAGAGACTACAAACGAGCCTTTGACGGCGACAAGGGCCCGAACACTGGCGGGATGGGCTCATACAAAAGCACAGGCTACGTTCTTCCCTTCTTGACCAGAGATGAAAGGGCGAGAGAAGAGGAAATAGTCACTAGGATTTTTGAGAAATGGAAAACCACAGCGGAAGACAAGACTGCCTTGCGAGGAGTTCCGCTTTACGTGGCTTTCATGCACACTGGCAAAGGGTCGAAGATTCTTGAGAACAACAGTCGACCCGGAGACCCTGAAATCATCAACGTTCTGCCAATCATGAAAGACGATCTCGTTGACGTTTGCTACAGAATCTTGGAAGGCAACCTGACACGCATCGCATTGGAAGAGGCTGCAACAGTCGTAACCTACGAGGCTCCGCCGAATTATGGGGGATATGCCGATGCTTTTCCAAGCTTGGTGAATCCTGAGGAAGTAGACAAGCCAGTTGACCTGAAAAAAGCGTATGCACTAAGCAAGAAGTACGGTGACAAAATCCGAGTCTATCCAGGCTCCATGGAGCTTCGTGGAAATGGAACCTTTGCCCTCAAGTCCAGAGCTGTGTGTGTCGTAGGCGTTGGGGAAGACATTCAGGCGGCCAGACAAATCTCTCTTGAAGGAGTGGCAGCAATCAAGGGAGGAGCGCTTTGGCATAGAACAGACGTAGCCTCGGAACAGCACATAGAAAGCAGCATAAAACACATGGATGCGCTGAGGCGTGAAAAGTGAGAAAGGTTTTCATCTCGGACTGTGAGGGCCCTATTTCAAAAAACGACAACGCCTTCGAAATAACGTCAACCTTCGTGCCAAACGGCGACAAACTGTTCACGGTCATAAGCCGATACGATGATGTGCTCGCCGACGTTGTAAAGAGACCGCACTACAAGGCAGGCGACACTCTAAAATTGATCCTGCCTTTCCTGAAGGCCTATGGCGTCACCGACCGCAAGATGCAGGAGTTCTCAGCCCAAAACCTTGTTCTGATTCAAAATGCAAAGGAAACCCTGCGCCACGCAAGAAGAATCGCCAACGCCTTCATCGTCAGCACGAGCTACGAACACTACATAAAAGCCCTGTGCAGCATCTTGCACTTTCCATACAAGAACACCTACTGCACAAAACTGCACGTCGATAGGCTCCACATGCCAGAAAAGGAGAAAACCAAACTCAAGAAGATCGCGCAGGAAATCGCACTTATGCCTACATTCGAAATCCCCGCAAACACAAAATCCTTGACTGATTTTTCCGAAAAGACTCTGAGGGAAATTCGAAGACTAGACGAGATTTTCTGGAAAGAAATAATAGACATGGAGTCCAGCAGAATCTTCTCTGGAGTCAACCCTGTAGGCGGCAGTGAGAAGGCCAAATCGATAGAGGACGCAGTTGAAAGGTCAAGTGCTAAGTTGGCAGACGTTATGTATGTAGGTGATAGCATAACGGACGAGCAGGCTTTCAGACTTGTAAAGGAAAACGGCGGCTTGACTGTGTCCTTTAATGGCAACGAATACGCGGTGGAAAACGCTGAAATCGCAGTCTTGTCAGCAACAGGCATAGTGACAGCGGTAATTACAGATGTTTTCTGCAGGTTTGGGAAACAAGAAGTCCTAAGCCTCGCGGAGAAGTGGAACCGCAGGACATTAGTTGAGAGCCATGTCAACCGAAACTTACTCAGCATCCTTTTCAAGTTGTATCCAAAGGAACTGCCTAAAGTTAAAATAATAACAAGCGAAAATATGAAAGCTCTGGCGAAAGAAAGCAGCGAGTTCAGAAAAAAGGTCAGAGGAGAAGCAATCGGGAGATTGGGATAAAGATGGCTGGAAAAGTCGAGATCGAAGACACTTACGCAGAAGTCTTCGACGGTCTCTACTGCCGACTCCTCGTCACCGCAGACGACGAAGAAACATTACGGCGGGCAGCGGAAGACGCGACTGCAACGCCATCTGGGGTCATCGGAAGACTCGACAATGGAATTGAGAAGTGGCTAGGTGAAAAAGAAACACCTGACAAACGAAAAGGAGCAATCTTGCAGTTCTGGAAAGGTCTGGACAAAGGGAAGCCTCTGCAAGACATGGTCAACCGTTTTGAAAAAGAGCTTTCTTACCGGATTCGCCAAGACATTCTTGTCAAACCCTTCACGGCTCTCTTTGATGCGTTGTCAGTGAAGCCTGAAGGCAAAATAGACATGATGGAGCGAGTCGGCCACTGCGGAGACGGATACGAGTGGGAGAAGCAACTCTATGGTCGCAACATGATCGTGGTTCCAATTATGGTTCCAGACTTTCTTATAGAACGATACGTTGGATATGCCCGCGGAACTGCGGGGGGCAACTTCTGGTACATGTGCAAAACCAAGAAAGCAGTCGTGGAAGCTGGGAAAAAAGCTTTGCAAGTCATAGGCGAAATTGAAGGCGTCATAACCCCCTTCGACATTTGCTCAGCAGGTTCAAAGACTGAAACATGTTTCCCACTTATAGGACCGACTACGAACCATCCGTATTGTCCATCTCTAAAAGAGAAATTGAGTAACGAAACTAAAGTGCCCAAAGGAGTAGGGTTTATTCCAGAAATAGTGATCAACGGCGTGTCGATGCGCGCAGTGAAAGACGCTATGAAAGCAGGTATAGAGGCGGCCTCAAAGACTGACGGCGTGGTGAAAATCTCTGCTGGCAACTATGGTGGAAAGCTGGGCGACTACAAGATCTATCTGCGTGAGCTGTTTCCATGACAGTCTTCGATGCAGTGGGATTTGGCGCACTTAATGTAGACAGACTCTTCAGAGTGAATAGAATAGCCGAGGCCGAACAGGAAAGCTTCATAACAGGCTATGAAGAGGCCTGCGGCGGCTCAGCAGCCAACACCATGGTGGGCTTGGCGAGGTTGGGCTGCAGAGTCGGCTTCGTAGGAAAGGTTGGGGGCGACAAAGAAGGCAAAATGCTGGTTCAAGATTTCCGCAGAGAAGGCGTTGACACAAACGGCATAGTCAAGGCAGAACACGGGAGAAGCGGCACGGTCATGGGCTTCGTGGACGAAAAAGGCGAGCGAGCATTGTACATTGACCCTAGCGTAAATGACACAATAGAATCTAAGGACATAAGTGCCACATATGCGCTTCAAGCAAGATTTCTGCACTTGACGTCTTTTGTTGGGCCAAAATCCTTCGAGGCTCAGAAGAAACTACTGCAAGCGCTTCCTAGAGAAGTCAAAGTGAGCCTTGACCCAGGCGCGCTGTATGCGGGGATGGGACTGAACAAATTGGAATCGCTTGTGGAGCGGTCATGCGTTTTGATGCCAAACGCTGGGGAGCTTGAACTGCTCACAGGCAAGGCAGACTATCAAGCGGGCGCAAAGGTTCTCCTCAAGAAAGGCGTGAACATAGTGGCTGTCAAGCTTGCAAGCAAAGGCTGCTACGTTACAGATGGAACTGAAAGTCATCAGATAGAGGCTTTCAAAGTGAAGGTTGTTGACACAACTGGTGCCGGCGATGCGTTTGATGCTGGCTTCCTCTACGGTTTAATCAAGGGCAAGAGCCTCTACGAGTGCGGAAGAATCGGCAATTTTGTTGCGTCAAGATGCGTGATGAAAATAGGAGCTAGGGCGGGACTCCCGCGTTTGAAGGATTTAGGGCTTCTTGGCTAGATATTCAATTAGACTCTCAAAGATTAGCTTTCCATCACCATATTCAGACATCTTCGTCTGTCTTGTCCAGTCAGGCTGTTGCCACCAGTAGAAAGCTCTCTCGGGATGCGGCATCAAGCCAAACACTGTTCCATCAGGGTTACATATGCCCGCAATGTCACGGAAAGAGCCGTTCGGATTTGTTGGAAAACTGCCCTCTGCATATTCACCATTCTTGTGGCAATAGCGAAAGACTAGCTGGTCGTTCTCGCGAAGCTTCTCCAGAAGCCCCTTTTCCTTTTCTTTGGCAAACACGAATCTGCCTTCACCGTGCGCCACAGGAACTCGCAGAATTTTTCCCTTCGGGACCTTCCGAGTGAACACGCATTTTCCTCTATTTTCATGCTTAAGGTTGATCCAGCGGCAGTTGTATCCTGGTGGGAAGTTGGTGGCGAGAGTTGCCTCTGGGTAGGATGATACTCCTTCAAAGCCAGGCAGCAAACCAGCCTCAACGAGCACTTGAAAGCCGTTGCAAATGCCGAGAACAGGTCGATTGTCATCTGTGAACATTTTCAGTTCCTTGCTCAACTTTGCTGATACCCACTTGGCCCATATCGCCCCAGCGCGCACGTAATCGCCAAAACTGAAACCGCCTGGAAAAACAAGTGCATTGTATTCGAGAAGGTTTCGGCGTCTAACAATCTCATTCACGTGAACAATTTCAGCATGCGCACCTAACTCCTCAAATGAGCGTTTTGTTTCAGCGTCACAGTTTGTTCCGCCTACGCGCAGAATGCAAACCTTAATCTCTTCGCGTTTCATGGCTCAAGCCTCCGTACCCAACGTTCGCTTCCAGCTTTTCAGCAACTCAGTCAATGAAGCATCCACCACGACGCTGCGATCCAATCCGCGAATGCATAGCCGCGGGTTTCGCGTAACCTTGCCTATCCCAGCACAGCTTTTTCCCTTCATCAGCTCCTCAAACTCCTCTTTCGACTTGCCTGAGACTTCTATTAAGAAACGGGTGTTTGACTCCGAGAACAGAAGGAAATCGTCGCGGTCACAACCTTCGCGAGGAACCTTTCGCAAGTCGAGCTCTAGGCCGTACCCGCCTGCAAAAGCCATCTCCGCAGTGGCCACAGCCAACCCTCCCTCAGACAAGTCATGGCATGCCCTCACTAATCCAGAACCAATCGCTTTTGAGACAGCCCCAAAAACTTTTCGAGCTTGAACAAACCTAACCCTAGGCACAGTTTCCCCGAGAAAACCTTTCAGTCTGTAGTATTCTGAGCCGCCTAATTCCTTGAACGTCGACCCTACGATGTAGATTGAGTCGCCAGGAGCCTTAGCGTCCATTGAAACGGTCAACCGGATGTCTGGAACAATGCCCAGCGCCGTGATCAAGAGGGTCGGCGTGACTGGTCCGAGCGGCGATTCGTTGTAGAGGCTGTCCTTGCCTGAAATGAACGGCGTTCCGAAGGCTACTGCAACGTCATGGCATGCTTCACATGCCTTCACGAGACTGCCGAGTCTTTCAGGCTTTTCAGGATTGCCCCACGTGAAATTGTCGAGCAACGCTATTCTTCTTCCGCCAACAGCCATGTTGTTCCTAACTGCCTCGTCTATCGCAGAGGCTGCCATCCAATAAGTGTCAATCTTCCCGTAGTTCGGGTTCATCCCGCATGAAACGGCTACCCCTTTCCATGAGTTGTTCAAAGGTTTTAGCACCGCCGCATCATTCGGACCGCCGAATTCACCCTGCAAAGGCTTCAGTGCAGTGTTTCCTTTGACTTCGTGGTCATAAGTGCGCACCACACTTTCCTTGCTTGCGATGTTCGGCGAAGACAATATTTGCAGAAGTGTTTCAGTAAGGTTGCCTACTTCAGGCAACTGAGGTTCCTCAAAGTCTGAACGAGTGCACTCAGCTATTCTCACGATTTCAGGCGGTTCAAAAAGGAATCCAACGCCCATCTCGCCAACCTTTTCACCTCGATAGTAAAGCCGCAGAATCTTGTCTGAAGTCAATTTTCCAATAGCTGTCGCTTCAACATCTTCCCTCTCAAAAATTCTCAGAACCACCTCAAGATTTGCTGGCGGCACAGTCAGAAGCATCCTTTCTTGCGCCTCTGAAACGTAAATTTCCCACGGAGCCAGACCGGCATACTTCAGCGGGACCTTGTCAAGCTCGACCTCAGCGCCGCATTTGAACTTCTGAGCAGTTTCACCCACTGCTGACGACAAGCCACCGCCGCCCAAGTCTGTGATTGCAGAGGCCAATTCAAGGTCTCGAATCTCGATTATGGCTCTTTTGAGCTTCTCTTCCTCAATCGGATTTGCAATCTGCACAGCCGGTCTTGAAACCTCTTCAGATTTCTCAGTGAGTTCAGCAGACGCGAATGTCACTCCGTGAATGCCGTCGCGCCCTGTTTTTCCGCCAGCCAGAAGAATGACATCGGGTGGCCTTGCGTTTTTTCTGAACTTTTTCAGCGGTAGAAGTCCTATGCAACCGCAGTAAACAATCACATTTCCCGTGTAGCTTTCGTCAAAGTATATGGCTCCATTAACCGTCGGAATTCCCATATTATTACCATAGCTTCCTATGCCTGCCACAACGCCCATGTAAACATACTTCGGATGTTTAACTCCAAGCGGAAGCTTCCGATAATCAAAGTCTAGGGG
>JALHSY010000244.1 GCA_022865455.1 Candidatus Bathyarchaeota archaeon | reverse complement strand
TTCTTTTTCGCCTAGCTCTTTCTGGAACAGCCCAGAGTCAAGTGATCCTTTGAACAGGCGTTTGGGGACCAGTTTCTTCAACTCCTTGTCTGCTTGTGTTTCTTCAAGTTGAGCCGTAAGGGTTATGCTTGACGTTTTGGCAATGAAGTCTAGTGTTTCTTCGAGTTTCGCGGTTTCGCGTCGGCCTAGGTCGGCCATGTCTGCGCAGTGTTTGTCGAGGATGGTGTTTAGCTGTGGGTTTTCGGCGAGTTTTTTGACTGATTTTGTTGCTTCTTGTTCTCGCCAGACTGCATGTTCCAGCTTGTTCTTGTAGTGGTTGGCTGTTTTTGCCATTGCCTTTGCGAGTTCGTCTGGTTTGTCTTTGAGTTTTGGGTCTTCCTTCTTCTTGAACAGTTCCTCCGCGGCTTCGCGGCTGGTTTCTTCGATTCTGGCAATGCCTCTTGTGACTGTTTGTGTGGCTAATCTGAAGGCGGTTTCGGCGTCTGCGTTTGCGAGTGTTAGGACGGCGACGGTGGTTATCCAGCCGACTCTTTTGAGCATGTCTTCGCTGACTTTGTCGATGGTGTCCATGCTTGTGTGGTAGTATAGGTCTGGCCATTGTAGGAGCATGATGCAGGGCACGCCTGTGTCGGCTTGGGTGAATTCGGCGTGGTCGCTTCCGCTACTGAAAACCACTGTTGCGTAGCGGAAGGTTGAGGCGGGTCCGAGGTCGGTTTGGCTGTCAAACTCTTTCACTGACTGTTCTAGAAGGCTGTAAACATAGTCGGCTAGGTATGAGGGCAAGGAGTCTGGTGTTCGGTGCACGGTGAGTGTGGATCGGCAGAGTTCTTGGTTTTGGCCGACCATGTCGAGGTTTATGCCTGCGACAAGTCTCTGCGGAGCTTCTGGATGGTTGGACAGGTAGGCTACGGTTCCGAGGGTTTCGGGTACCCAGAAGAAGCGGATGGTTCGGGCTGGGGGCGGGATTTTGCCTTTGGCGATTAGTGTTTTGATGGTACGTGCGATTTCTAGGAGTAGACCTGCGCCTGAGGCGTTGTCGTTTGCACTTGGTTTGGGATGGCAGAGGTGGGCGACAAGAAAAACTTCTTGATCTGGCTTAGATGTACCTTGTATGGTGGCTGTGACTGTTTGCGTGGCTAATCTGAAGGCGGTTTCGGCGTCTGCGTTCGCGAGTGTCAGTGCGGCGACGGTGGTTATCCAGCCGACTCTTTTGAGCATGTCTTCGCTGACTTTGTCGATGGTGTCCATGCTTGTGTGGTAGTACAGGTCTGGCCATTGTAGGAGCATGATGCAGGGCACGCCTGTGTCGGCTTGGGTGAATTCGGCGTGGTCGCTTCCGCCACTGAAAACCACTGTTGCGTAGCGGAAGGTTGAGGCTGGGCCGAGGTCGGTTTGGCTGTCGAACTCCTTAACTGATTGTTCGAGAAGGCTGTAAACGTAGTCTCCTAGATATGAGGGCAACGAGTCTGGTGTTCGGTGAACGGTTAGTGTGGATCGGCAGAGTTCTTGGTTTTGGCCGACCATGTCGAGGTTTATGCCTGCGACGAGTTTCTGTTGGGCTTCTGGGTGCTGTGATAAGTAGGCTACGGTTCCGAGGGTTTCGGGTACCCAGAAGAAGCGGATGGTTCGGGCTGGGGGCGGGATTTTGCCTTTGGCGATTAGTGTTTTGATGGTACGTGCGATTTCTAGGAGTAGGCCTGCGCCTGAGGCGTTGTCGTTTGCGCTTGGTTTTGGGTGACACAAGTGGGCGATGAGGAATATTTCTTCTTCTGGCTTCGTAGAGCCTTGTATGGTGGCTGTTACGACTTCTTCGTGCCCAGGGAAAAGTTGGGCGTCTACTGTGGCTTTGAGTTTGACGGTTTTTTCTGCCTTGAGCAATGCACGGAGGGCGTTGCCTTGGCGTTTGCTTATGCTGAAGCCGAAGGTTGTTTTGGGCTGTTGTTCGGCTGTTGGCCAAATGGCTTGGTAAGCATGCGCGTCTGGGATGTCTAAGCTTTCGCGCACGTTCGGCATCTCGTAGGTGATGGTGTCTGTAATGACGCCCGCCGCGCCGTACTTGTAGACGGCCTGCTCGTGGACGAGTCTGGCTCGGCCTGTAGCGAGGACGAACTTGCCTTTGACATCTTTTCCTTCGTAGTCTTTAGGTTTGGTTCCAGAACCAACTTCTACCAGTTCGGCTGCTACGCCTTCGAGGGGTGTAGCGTTGCTGAAAGTGTGTAGGCTTTGGGGACAGTCTTCGTA
>JALHSY010000243.1 GCA_022865455.1 Candidatus Bathyarchaeota archaeon | reverse complement strand
TATCCACGTAAGGTTGTCACAATAGAACCAGTAATAGACTTTGATGCTGACGTTATGGTGAAGTGGATCGAAGACATTTCGCCTGAAGCTTGCTACATAGGCTATGACAGTAAGAAAAATGACTTGCCTGAACCTGAACTGTACAAGGTCGAGACATTCATTGAAATGTTGGGAGAGATTACGAACGTAAGAATCAAAACATTTAGGAATGCATGGTGGGAGGGCCAATAACTCGAACTCATCCTCCTTGCTAAGAGCTATGGAAGACCCATAGGTGTTGTAGAATGGTTTACGATAACAGAGCAATGAGTTTACTGTTAGACTCAAAGGGAGAACTCATTCTTCCTAGAGTTCCAAAACCCAGGTCTGAAAGCATGAAATGCCAAAACTGTGCTTACTCAACACCAAGGGCTCTGAAGCATCCTAATGTCGTATACACAATGCAAAGACTCTATATCAGAAACAAAAATGGATGGGCTCCTATAGGTTGGTACTGCCAAAACTGTGGCTCAGTAGTATTAGATGAGTTTACAAAGAAAGAATCCTTTTGCACTATTCCAGACCCAAAGATAGCAATCATGAGAATAAGGAACACCTAGATGTGCAAAAACGTATACGATTTCACAAATCTCAGATGCTTATGTTTGATTTCTTTGCAAACTAAGTAGGAGTAATAGCTTAGACAGTCTAAGTGTTTTCCATAATCATCTTATGATCGTTGATAGAGCAATTATGTCATATAGAATTCAATCTAAGATTCTTACACAAATCCTAAAAACTGAGCTAGCACATACCAAGCAGGTGACAGAATCCAATTAGCTAATATAATCCATTTTTTCTTCATCTTGTCTTACGCCAAGTGCATCAAGCGTCTTCATAGTAAATTATGACTTGAACATCACCAGCGGTAACGTTGTAAGGTTCAGTATTTACGAAAGCTCTCCAGACGTTGATTGTTTGTCCTAGAGTCACTTTGAAGCCTGGAGTGAGGTCAAACATGAGTTGGTGAGGTATGGGACTTGGAGCGTGACTGTCGAACTGATAATGGACAAGGAGTTGAATAGCATCTGTATATGAGCTTGAATTCGATGGGCTACTTGGTTCTCCAATAGTAACGTATGTGTCACCCTCCCATGTTACATTGTCAGGATTGCCCATCCAAACTTGGATTCTAATAATCCTTACGTCTGTCGTAGGAGTCCAATTCAGTATCCAGCCACTTAGGGTAGTGTTGACAGTTATGTTTGTTGGAGAATTTTGTAGAAGTTGTGAATGAATGTAGGGTTCATGTGAAATCGTAAGATGAAACACTGCACATGAAAGACCAAAACCTAGCCCAGCTCCTAAGATAACTGATAAAATGACTGCTACAACAATCTTACCATCCATTATGAGTTCCTCAATAATAATGATTCTAAATAAAATAAATCATAATATATAGTATTTTCTCTAAACCCGAACATATGTAACAAAAAAGTGGAGAATTAGTTAGGGATAGCGACTCTAGGAATCCATGAATCTCTTTCTCTCTTTCTACATTCACTACCTACACTACGTTCACTTAGACATTTCAACCGAAGATTCTTCCACAAGTCATAAGAACTGAACCATAAGAAATAATGAATGACATAAAAATGAGTAAGAATCTGATTTTTGTTTTCATCCTTTTCTCGCTGCTATCTTCCTTACTGTATGTGAGATGCGACTCAAGTAAAGTGAAGGCTCCTAATAGGAACTCTGTTTACAACTTCGATACAAGGTTCAGCGAAGAACTAGCTTATGAGCAAAATCTTTCTTCAGCAGCCGAGTTTCTGAATACGATTCAATTCAATCAAACTGTCGGTTTATGCAGAGAAGCGCCTAACGTTGCACCTAATACTTACTGGCTAGTCAACGACAATCTTTTGGCATATCACGCATTAAAATACTACTATCCTGAAACTGCTGAAACTATTTACAATACTATGAAAAATTATGGATATTTTAGAAGCTATAAAATTGAAGCACTTTTTGGAACAACAATACCTTATATTCCTTTTAGGAATCCCACATACATTATTGTCGACCATATCGGAAACGCAACAATAATGACTGAGGTTTGCAATGGAACTGAAGTAACAAATTTCGATTTATGGGCTGATCTCTGCATTTATGCAGCCTTGCACTATCATTGGACAGGAAATCAATCAGAAGCTACCGAATATTTCAGACTAGCCGAAAGTAAGTGGGATGGCAAAGGTTTAGCTGATCAGTCGTTCATACATGTTGGTACTTACTCCACGTTCAAACTTGCACTTCTTATATATTGTTCCAGAATTCTGAACCAGCAACTTGTAAACAAAACGGATATCGAACAAGTGATGTGGCTTATGCAGGATGAAACAGGTGGTTTGCATACGGACTACGATGCCAATCTGAACTATACTGGAAGTGATGTTAACACCGAAACAACTGCACTTGCAATATTGGCATACCAATACGAACCAAAAGTAGCTAATAGACCTGCTTTGTATCCCCCTGATCTTAGCGTCCCGGCTGATTCCCAGGAGATTCAGGAAGCCATAAACACGGCAAACCCAGAAGACAAGCTGTTCATTTATCACGGAACTTACTATGAAAATTTAGTTGTAAACAAATCCCTCTCATTGATTGGACAGAATAGATGCAACACTACTGTTGATGGAAACTTTACTGGGGATGTGATTGAAATTGCAGCAAACAAAGTAAACATCACTGGCTTCACCATCCAAAATAGCGGAGCATTGCCTCATTGCGGCATTCTCCTGAACAATTCCACGAACAATAACTTGTATGACAACCAAATAATAGCAAACAATAATATTGCTATATGCCTCAGTCACTCTTCTAGCAACAATATAACTGCAAATAACATAGCAAACAACGGTGTAGGGATCTCCCTTGAATGGTCTTCAAATAATACTCTGCAAGGAAACATAATAACAGCAAGCAGTTTTGAAGGAATATGGCTGGATTATTCTTCAAACAACAGAATATACCGAAACACTGTTACGGCAACTAGCTTTCATTGTCTCGGGTTATACGAGTCGCCAAACAATACTGTAGCAGGAAACACTCTGTCAAACAGCTATATTGGCATTGAACTTTTTAACTCCACGAACAATGGCGTTTTTAGCAACACCTTGTTAAAAAGCAACTATGGCATCTGGCTCCATTCTTCTTCTAACAGCGAATTCTATCATAACAACTTTGTGAATAACACGCACCAAGTTTACGATTATTCATGGAACTGGTCTGTCCTTCCTTCAACAAACACTTGGGATGACGGCGTTGAAGGTAACTATTGGAGCGACTACAATTGTTCAGATTCTGGCTATGATGGTATTGGTGATACTCCATACTTTATAGATGAAAACAACCAAGATAATTATCCTTTAATGGGCATGTTTTCCAGTTTCAAAACTTCTCTAGGATGTGATGTGTATGTTGTTTCTAACTCTACAATAGAGGACTTTGAGTTTTGCGAGTCAAACAACACAATTGTAATGCATGTTTCCAACGTGACCTTGAATCAAACATTTGGTTTTGTTAGAATCTGCATTCCTCACGCCTTGATGAACGAGACGTGTCATGTCACAATGAATGGTACAGAACCTTACTACATCAACTATAGCCTTGCAGATAACGGGACTCACAGATGGATATACTTTGCGTATCAACATTCAACACTTGAAATAATAATAATTCCAGAATTTCCATCATTCCTCATTCTGCCACTACTTATGACAGCAACACTACTTGCGATTATCGTCTTCAGAAGAAAACACACACTGGACAACTCTGCAGTACATCTTTCTGAAATGAGCAATCCTAGCATGTAAGTTACATACTATAGCCTATGTTCAAGCAGATCTATTGGATCAGGGCCAGAATCTCTTAGATCTGTACTTTGAGCTTATCCTTGCTAAGACATATGGAAGAGCATCTAAGATGCTCCAGGTTGTTGCTTGTTTCCATAGTTAGTAGGAGTAAGCAGATTAGTTCTCTGAGCTACCATCAGCATCTCAGATTCTTATGTTGATTTCTTTACGAACGTTGAGAACATCTTAGATGGCCCAGCCTAGACAAAAGAGTCTTCTATATCTTCGGAGAAGAGAGTGCAAGAAAATCTTCTGACATTGTCAGCATTTCCTGGAAAAGCTCTTCATTGGCAAAGTAGTATTCACTTTTACGATTCAATGCTCTTGAGCTGCATAATTCAAGCAAACCAGCTCTCAGCTCAAGTTGCGGCTTGTGCTTTCTGTATTGAGCAAAATACCTATGAAATAGCGATTCAGCTCTCTGGTAAAGAACCTTCCCAGCCTCTAGTGCGGGCCTGTAATAGCAACTGTCCAAATGTACGAGAGTCTCAAACTGCCTCAGTTTGAAAGCTTCTTTAAGCACGGGATATCTCTCTCTGATGACATAGGCCAAAACTCGAGTAAGGAACTCTTGGTCTTCGTTAGTTTTTCTAATTATCTCTGTAAACATGTTACCATATGTGTATCCTTCTTCTTCTTTCCGTATGAGTTCCAGGTCTTCAAGTAAGCATATCCACTTGAGGTAAATACCCCTGACATTCTCCAATTCTTCGAAGGATATTATCGTGTTTTCTTCCTGGAGAAAATTCCCAAGGATGGTTCTAATTGGATTAAGAAAAACGTTGGCTATGCCCGTACTTGCAAGTTGAAAAGCAGATGTCTTGACTATTATGCTCTCTGCCCTTTCTTCCCAAGTCTTGAGACGTGTTCGAAGAATTTTCACACTATCGCTTCTTGAAGTGGATAAATTCTTGATGATGGCAAGCTCATCATTGATCCAGATAGTTCCTAGATCTTTAATGAGAAGAGTACGAACATATCTTTCTTCTGGCGAATCATTCTTTATTAGCCTAGGATAGTCTGTTCTCAATCCGATTTTCCATAGCCTTTCTCTTTCATCATAAACAGGTTCATCTACGGAGAGAAGGTTTCCATAATTAGTGAGAATATACTCTCTTGATTTCTTGGCAATCTGTTTCAGAACGCTCATATCTTCTCCCCTTCATGTTCATTCTTCTCGATAAATTCAGGTATAACTCTCTGTATTTTCCCGCCTATTTCAACCTTTATCAACACGTTATCTATACTCTCCCAAGCAGACATAAACTTTCCCATTTCGATTTGCCTCTTGCCTCTCTGTGGATCATTATAATACAAGACCAATGCTTCTCTATTCAGACCAGTCACCACAATAGAATGGGCAAATGGAGTTTTAATCCAAGCAATAACTGGTCTACCATCTTGGATTTCTTTTTCGATTTCAGAAAATGTGCAGTTCATCTTAGCTTCAAATTCGATAGACGGGACTGCCTTGAGAAGTTTTTCATTTATCTTCTCAATCCCCTGAAGAGGAGTCCCAAGTTCATCAGTTCCTATTGCTTGTGAGATTTCTTCAATGTTCATGTTTGGCACATAGCCAGTGGTATTCTGCTGGCGCACAAATTCCAGAGTCATCTTAATGCAAGCAGGGACGCATGAAAAGTCATCCTCTTGATACTCCAATGGAACGTTCAGATACGAGGTCAGAGCCATCCAGATTGCACCAAACTTCAGATCTTGGCCAGTTTAATCTATACTTTAAGCTAGTAATAGGCGTCTTAATATATTACTCTTATCAGCACAATCCAGTCTTTCGTTTTCTCCCATGTATTTCCCATAAGAGAATAAAGGGAAATAGAGTACTAGAACAGAGGATTTCTTCAGAAGACAGGATTATTGGAGTACATCATTGTGTCTGTGCATGTGTGGATGTGTACGTTATCTCTAGTTGGATAAGGCTTTGAGGTTCTCAAAAAGTGATCTTTTAGTCTAGCTAGTTTATTCATATCGAGTTAGGTACAGAGGCTTGCTTGCTTCTCTTTTCATTTCTTCTTTAGAAATGCTTCTTAACGAGTTGGCATTTATTGGTTCTGTAGTCTGCTTGTGTCTAACTTTCAATCTTTGCACCCTTTGTTGTTCTGTTGATCCTTAGAATATTTGTTTTAAGAAGTCAAGATTAGTATCCTGAATCTATTGTTCTCAAAATGCTCTATGCAGGACATGATATCTGCTTGTAGAAGATTTCTTCAGAAGACAGATAACCAGATTTTCTTAGTGTATCAATAGACTCCACAATCTCCACAAGTAATAAGAACTGAAATAGAATGACAATAGAGTGGTGACGGAGATTGCTTGAAGGCAAGAATGTGAATCTGAGGGTTGTGGAGAAAGAGGATTTGCCGTTGATTTCAGAATGGACTGCCAATCCTGACTTTCTAGGTGAATACGTTAGTCTTTGGCAGAAATCTAAGGCAGAATGGCAGAAGAGATATGACAACCTTCATGCTGAGGAAAAATGGTTTCTCATAGAGAAGAAGGATGGAACTAAAGTGGGTTTCATACAACACTTCCCTATCGAAAGCTTTCAAGAATTAGGGTATGGTTTGGTTCCAAATGAAAGAGGCAAAGGTTACTGTAGTGAAGCTGTAGAACTCGTGGTAGACTACCTATTTCTTTCAAAAGATGTAGTCCGTATTCAAGCCCAAACTGACGTAAGAAATGTGGCTTCTCAAAAGATTCTTGAAAAGGCTGGCTTCAAGAAAGAAGGAACGATACGCAAGAATGATTTTATCAGAGGAGAATGGAGGGACAGATATCTCTTCAGCATTCTCCGAGAAGAATGGAAAGAACCAAAAATACTAACAAGAACTGAGAAGAAGTAGAAAGGTTCTGTCTGTTATTAACATAATGGGCTAGAATTGAGTTTCTTTTCTACCATATATTCTCTTCATCTTTCATGGTGTAGTCTTTAATACCAATTGACGTAATCTTGTCTTCTGGGTGTCAAGAATGGTTGACATACAGACAGTTTCTATTGCAGTTGCTTCTACAGGTGTTCTGATTGCAGCTATCTATTATGTTCTACAGATTCGGAATCAGACCAAAATCAGACAGACAGACCTTGTTATGAGACTATATTCAACTTTTGGCAGCAAGGAGTTTCAGGATGCTTGGACAAGAATAGAATCCATCGAATTCAAAAACTACGATGAATACGTGAAGAAATGTGGCTTGGGAGACTATGCCCAATGTGCTACATTCTTTGAAGGAATAGGCGTGCTTCTACAGAAGAAACTGATAGACATCAATCTAGTAGATGCCCTATTCAGCGTACCCTTGAAATTTATGTATGAAAGAATGAAGCCTATTATAGAAGGAAACAGGGAACAACTTCACAACCAGAGAGTATTTGAACATTTTGAATATCTCTATAATGAAATGAAGAAGAGAGAGCAACAACTAGCAAGAGCAAAGTGAAACACTCACCTTTCTTTTTCTTGTGAAATCTTGGGCATCTCAAGTGAAACAAAAAAAGAGAGCTAGATTGATTGCTCCAGTTGTGTCAGAGCTATCATCACTCTGTCTCTGAGTTCTACAGGGTTCTCTTTGAGGTAATGCCTGACAAAGATGGATTTGGATACTCTGCCTTGTAATAGGTCTACTTCTTCACTGATAATATTGTGCCTAACCATGAATGAAGCATAGAAAGACCTTAGCTCTTTCAATCTCAGTTTCAGATGCTTTCTGTAAAGATAGCAGTGTATTGCTGAATATGAGACTGGTTTGCTGTTGGCTATCTGCATAACAAGCTGTCTAGGTATGATCGTGATGTAGGCATTCTTTGTGTTTCTAAGGAATTGTCTGTGTTTATAGTGCTCAAGCATCGAGAGATCTTCATTGAAGTACTCAGCAAGTCTACCGCTCCCAGCTAAATCGATTACGAGATTGAAAGCCTGAATTCCTTCCTTCTTCCTGAGACCTGATAGTAGCATGAATTTGAGGTAGAGTTACTCATTATCATCTAAGATTCCATAGGCATTCTTGTACCATTCTAAGAGATCACTGTGATTGTTGTTCATTATTCTTACAAAACTATCAAAAGAATCTGGCCTAGTCCACTTGACGCCATGTTGCTTGAGCTTCTCTTTGTACTCTAAGTAAGTGCCCAGGTATTTTGTTAGGCAAATCAATGCCTTCATAACATTAGACTTAGTAGATGGGTGTAAAGGTACAATCCGAGAAGGATTATCAAGGCAGTCGAGGTATTTCAAGGCATAGCTATATTGAGCAACAGCATATTGATGTCCATACTTCTTATGTAAGAAATCTTTGTACATTGACCAATCTATGTTTAGGTCATGTTTAGGAGGCTGGTGCTCTATCCGTACTGAGCTACCCGCCCAAGGCCTTGCTTAACCATACTTTGGCATCCTGCAGATTTTAACTTAATGATTCCTCCTCTGCAAAAAACTTAAACTGACACGCAACATCAACTGTACTGGCAGTTGCGGGGGTACCCGAGCCAGGTCTAAATAGGCGGCCAGACAACGAAGCCTAAGACAAGGGGGAGGACTTAAGATCCTCTGGCGAAGGCCTACGTGGGTTCGAATCCCACCCCCCGCACCTCGGATTTCGCAGTGTATTTTCTGGGCATGCTCTCTGCCGTGTCTGCAGCATTTTATGTTCAGAATTCATAATTCGACCTTCGATGAATAACTCTCGCTCAAATCCGTCGCAAGGTTGATGAACGTGTTCTGATATCAGCCGAACTATCTTTCCAGCGTGAAAGCTTTCCTTTCTATGACTCGCGTTGGAATTCTGTCCATCAGCATCCTCTCCTCAGGCTTCTCACTCAGCCCAATAGGGCGAAGCTTCTCAGCCAACTTCAAAGCTGTCTCCAACTTCGCATTTCTCTCCGCGTATATCTCCAAGAGAACCCCGCCTTTCTTGACATTCTCTCCAAGCTTTGCTTTGAGCACAACTCCTGCTCCTTTTTCTTTCGGCGCTCCAGCTTCTCTTGCAATCTTGGCCGTGTCTTCGTTGTTAATCCAAAGAACCCTGCCGCCCCTGTCAGTCGTCAGCTCTGCCTTCTTGTCGCCGACTTCTATGTCTTGAGGCTTCACTTTCGGGTTTCCGCCCTGCGCTTCGATAATCTCTCTGAGCTTTCTTTCTGCCTTTCCTGATTCTAGTAGTCTTTCGGCTTTTTGTCTTCCATTTTCCACGTCAACCATCTCAAAAAGTATGCCCGCCACGTCAATGGCTTTTTCTTTAAGGTCAGCTGGGCCTTTTCCCATGATGGTTGAAAGCGCTTCTCTTGCTTCCAGAGCTGGGCCTATGGCGCATCCAAGAGGTTGCTCTCCGAAAGTGACTGCACACTGAACCTTCATCCCAAGGCGTTTCCCTAAATCTATGAAGTCATACGCAAGCGCACGGGCCTCTCCAATCGTCTTGATCTTTGCGCCTCTTCCGGTTGGAATGTCCACAACAACGTGGGTTGCACCTATTGCCTTCTTCTTACTCATAATTGACGGAAGAAGCATGGGGTCTATTGCAAGCGGATATTCGACCTGGATGAAAATGTCGTCTGCAGGCGCCAACTCTAAAGCTCCGCCCCAGACCATGCAGCCGTTTGTCTTCTTCAGTACTTCCTTTATCTCTTCAATGGTCAAGTTTACAGGACACAGAGTTTCAACGCGGTCAGCTGTGCCTGCTGGCGAAGTGACTGCTCTGGAAGAGGTTTTGGGTATCGTGAACCCTGCGGCGGCGATGATTGGCACTATCAGAATTGTTGTTTTGTCGCCGGGTATTCCGCCTATGCTGTGCTTGTCAAGAATCGGTCTCTTGTCCAAGCTGAGAGTGCTGCCGGTTTTCACCATCGCTCTTGACAAGGCTTCGATTTCGTCCATGCTCAAACCGTGAATGTAAAGAGCAGTTATGAAAGACGCAAGTTCAACATCACTCAGGTGGCGGGTCACCACATCCTTGACTATCGCGTCTATTTCCTTTTCTCTCAGTCTTTCGCCTCGGATTTTTGCCTGAACGTACCTGATTGCCTCCGGAATCTCAGCGGATTGCACCTCCACACTTTCGCCGGCCTTCACTCCCAGTTTTCTTGAAATCTCTTCGTAAAGTCCGACGCAATTGCGAGGAAAGCTGCTCGCCACATTCGCGATGGCGATCACCTGCTGCCTTCCATAGGCTATCCTGACTCTGTCAGACGAGTGCACGCCCAAGAAGCTTGCTGTTTCGTCATCCAATATTGCTATGCTCCTTCCGCCAGCCTG
>JALHSY010000242.1 GCA_022865455.1 Candidatus Bathyarchaeota archaeon | reverse complement strand
GTCCAAAACAATCACGTCCGCCTTCTTCCCAACCTCCAAGCTGCCAACCTCACCCGCTCTGCCAACAGCATGCGCCGCGTTAATGGTAGCCGCCGTAATCGCCTCGGCAGATGTTAACTTCATGAAATGGCACGCAAAAGCGACAACCAACTGCATGTTCTCAACCATACAGCTCGGATTGAAGTCAGTGCCCAAAGCTACAGGAACACCGAAATTAATCATCACCCTAGCATCCGCAAACCGTCTATTCATCAAACTGAAAGCCGCAGCTGGAAGCAAAACCGCAACCACGCCTTTATCCGCCATAGCCCTGAGGCCTTCATCAGAAGAAAAAAGCAAGTGATCAGCCGAAACCGCTCCAAAATCCGCCGCGAGCTCCGCACCGCCCAACTGGCTCATCTCGTCAGCATGGACCTTAGGCTTCAAACCAGAACCCTTGCCAGCCGACAAAATCCGCCTAGTCTGTTCTAAACCGAAAACACCCTTCTCACAGAAAACATCACAAAACTCCGCCAGCCCCCGCCCAGCCACCTTCGGAATCATCTCGTCAACCACCAAACCGACGTAGCTCAGCGGACTGCCCTGATACTCAAGCGGAATCGCATGCGCGCCGAGAAAAGTGGGCACAACATCCATCGCATGCAACTGGTTCGCACGCTGAACGACCTCCAAAATCTTCAACTCGTCCTTTGTCGTCAAGCCATACCCGCTCTTGGCCTCAACCGTGGTGGTTCCATGCTCCAACATCACGTCAAGCCTTTCAATGGTCAGATCTCCAAGCTTCTCAACGCTCGCCTTCCGTGTCTCCCTGACCGTTCTCAAGATGCCGCCGCCAGCACCCAGAATCTCCAGGTAAGACGCACCTTCAACCCGCATCTGAAACTCGTCTTCCCTCGAACCTGCAAAAACAAGATGCGTATGCGCATCAACAAAACCCGGCAAAACAGTCTTCCCATTAGCATTGATGACGTTCTCAGACTTGAAAACCCTGATGACGTCAGGAGTCTTCCCAACAGCAACTATCTTGCCGTCTTTCACTGCTAGGCTGCCGTTGCGTATGATGCCAAGCTCCTGCATCTGCGCGCCCGTGCGCGGTTTCTGACTGCCACCCTCGACCGTGACAAGCTCGTTAGCGTTCACAATGAGCAAGTCTACATTTTCTTTGACACCATGCTTACTGCGCTTCTGAGCCTCAATCATTCCCTAAACCACTTGGTATTCTTCATTCCTCTTCAGCAGAACAACCCTGATGTTTGAGCTGGCCTCAACCTTCTTCTTGAACTCGTCGGGCTTTGTGCCCCAACGGTGCATCGGAATAACGACCGGGGAATTAATGGCAAGCGCAGCGTCAGCCGCCTCGGCATTGTCCATCGTGTACGTGCCCCCGCTTGGAAGCAAAGCCACGTCGACATGTCCAAGCTGTTTCATTTCAGGGATGAAGTCCGTGTCGCCGGCATGATACACAGTTTTGCGAGAAGCGGTTATCAAATAGCCAACACCGAAACCCTTCGGATGGAATGGGTTGCCAGGTGACCTGAAACGCTTGACGTTGTAAGCGCCCACAGCCTTGATCTTTATGCTGTCCACCTTAGCCTCTTCACCGACCCCCAGAGTCTTGACTTGCCCCTTAATCTTCTCAACACAATCCTCAGGAGCAAACACCACTGTGTCTGCACTGCGAACACTCTTAATCTTGGCCACGCTGCAATGATCAGAATGAGAATGCGTCACCAGAATCAAATCTGCCTTTTCGGAGCACTTGCCACTGTACGGATCGACGTAAGTGATTTTTCCTTCCACGCTAATCTTGAAACTCGCGTGACCCAACCATTTCAAGGTAAAAGTCACTCTGGAACACCACCCATCTCCATAGCGTCTTGCGCCGCTATCTCCAGAATTCTATTCTCGGTCAGGTTATCAATCTTTAGGTAGTACGAGGCAACGTCAATCACCGACTTCAGTGGCGCCATGCCACAGAACTCTGATCCCACAATCGGCACATTGTAACGTGCGCATTCCACTTTGAGCACCTCAAAGACGCGGTAGAGCGGAGTCTTCTCAAAATCATGAATACTCATACCAATCTGAGTCAAGTTCTTCTCCGGAATAAAAGCGGCCATAGCCTTAACATTAGAGAAACCGCCCTTCGACGCGTGCAAAGCCTTCGCAATCTTCTTGGCAACCTTCAAATCAGCAGTGTCCAAATTCACGTTGAACCCCGCCATAGCCTTCCGCGCACCAGCAATCGCCGCGCCAAACGAAGGCACAAACTTCGCCGGCCCAAAATCAGGTTCACGCCCAGGCTTGACAATCATCTCCGCCAACCGCTCGTACTCACCCTCACGAATCCAATCCAAATCCTTCCGCTCAGGCCTCGGTTGCGCATCTCCATAAAGGTACACTGGCACGCCGCACTTGTCAGCCAAGCCTTTTCCGAATCTTTTTGCAAGCTTGATGCACTCTTCCAAGGCAACGTTCTTTAACGGAATGAACGGGACAACATCAACCGCCCCGAGACGCGGGTGCTGGCCCTTGTGCTTCCGCATGTCAATCAACTTTACCGCCTTACAGGAAGCGTTCAGCGCTGCCTCAACCACTGACTTCTTGTCGCCAACTATCGAGACAACAAGCCTGTTGTAGTAGTTGTCAAACGTGTAGTCAATCAGAAACGCACCTCTCGTCTTCTTAACCTCGCCAAGAATCTGTTCAACAATTTTCGGGTCCGACGTGCTGAAGTTGGGAACGCTTTCAACAATTTCCATCAAACCGCACACCAGCTAAACTTACCCGCAGTTCAAGGTAATTAAGATTATCAGCGGAACAATCAAAAGAGATATATACCTTTCATGCAGAAATTGCTAGGCTGTCAAGGAATCATTATGAAAGGAAAAATAGCTGCGATACTCTGCCTTTTGAT
>JALHSY010000241.1 GCA_022865455.1 Candidatus Bathyarchaeota archaeon | reverse complement strand
TACCCATAACAACACACCCCTAGAACTCGCTGAGCGGCACTGACCTCACGCCACGTGCGCAACTCCTCTTCAATACATATTTGAAATCCATAAGAACTTTAACGAAATCCACCAACCATCAGAGCAAGATTGAGAGAAAGGGCTACGAATGGCCAACAAAAGACGCAATCGTATAATCACATTGCTGTTCCTGCCAATCGCGATAATACTCTTCATACTAGGGTGGATCATGCTGACAGTGGGCTTACGCGACGAACAAGAGAAGCAGTCTCCGCACGCCAAGGCGGCTTCACAGGACGACGGGATCACGGTAATCCCAATGATCCCCGAGGAAATCGAGAACAACTGACACGGGCCTCGCGTGCAGCGGTGACTCAGATCCTCTTTGCTGCTTCTCCTTCTTATCCATTGAGCTTTCCTCTTACTGTCACTGCAATGCACCAAAATAAAAGCATTAAGTAACACAGGGTTAAGCACTCGCAATTAGCAAGCATTCTGCTTTATCCATCAATCCTGATTGTTCTAGTAGCGGGCGTTCAATATCGGCTTCCCGTTTCTTTCTCGTGCTTTTTGCGTTCTTCCAATATCTTCAACAGTCTGCCGTCTTCAGTCGCCTTCATAACATCCTCGTAGCTCGTCACATCTATCACGCTAGGTTCGTCGTAATGGTACCATTTCTCCTCGTTCTTTAACGGGAAATGAATACGGGAGCGGTTCCAGTGACTGTCGTAATACTCTACCAGTTCCCATGCAATTTTTGCAAGTCGTCCGTCTTCAACAAGCCTCTTTGACTTCTCCTTGTAGGGGCACTTGTACATGTTCTTGACTTCACAGCTCTTTCCTGCTGTGAACCCAACCTCATCATAGAACCTCAACTTGACGACCCGCATCTTGTCTTTTCTGACCACGTCAGGCAAGTTATAGTGCTCATACATCTCTCTCGTAACATCGGAGGGCTCAGTCGTCTTCATTTTCTCCTCATTCTCCCTCTTGTACCGATCTTCAAGAGCTATGTCCTCTCTGAGCCGCATGGCATCGTGGACCATGCAGTCCAGGCAGGGGCGCCCTCCAAAATGTTCGTCTTTTGCTTCGAAACACTCACGATCAAACCCTCCCAGACTGATACTTCTTCTCAAGCAAAAGACGAGAAACCTATCGCATCTCTCCCCGTAACCCTTGCCCTCTCCTAAGAACCTTCTTTCTTCATCGCTCGGATCCAGATCCTGAATAGTCGGCTTGCCCAGCTCCTCAGGCCAAGGCTTGCTGAAGAAAAAGTCTTCGTACTTCTTCATCAACTCCAAGTACCGTCTAAAGATTTCCGCGGCTGAATCGTTGCTCTCTGAAGCTATTGTCCCGCAATATTCTGCCAGAGACCTAACGGCGCTTTTTGGCAGCTTTCCTTTTTTCGACGCTTGTGCCACTCTTGCCACTCCTGTACATGGACCTAAGCCTCGGCCTTTCAGCCATCCAGTCTACAAGAAGCAATCCCGCAGGAGAACGTCTTCGCATTATCCTGCTCTTGATTCTTGACCTGCTAGCCAAACCGTTCAGCAACCGGTCCACATCGACAAACACGTCATCCTTCTCGGCCTTCTTGCGCTCGCTCCTCGTCAAAGCCAGATCCCGCATCAAGGCCCTCAAACCCTTGTCCAGCTCACCTATGTACCTCCCCCAAACTGCTGAAGCCTCAGAAACGCCGACGCTGGCCTCGTACACCTCAGCCCTCACGATCCGAATCATGTACATGGCCAGTCTGCCAACCAGAACCTCGTCAGCCAACCCCTCCAACCCGTACTGGCCTATCAGCTCGGAGCTAAGCCAATCATAAGCCTGCTTCTCCGCCGAACATTCTCCGCCAGGCGCGAAGGACTCACACTTGGCGTTCAGCACGCAGCGGTCGCAAAGCATGAAGCCACGCTTGAAGAAACCATGCTTCAAATTACTCATCAACAACACATCCTCAGCTGACTTTCTTCCTGACCCAACCAGCATCCTCCTTCTTCAGAACCTCAACCAGAGCCAAACGCACGTAATCCCCGTCTCCAACGTCGAAGATGTCCCTCAGGCGCTTAGGAACCGTAACCTTCCCACCCTTAAAAACCCTCACAACAAACTCCTCCACAGCAACCACAAACAACAAAAGAGCGTCTAGGACATTTAAGAATTCACTGATCATCCCCCTCCAAAGGCTGCGAAATCATGAACAAGCTTCGAAAAATACTGGTAACGGGCGGAGCAGGCTTCATCGGCTCACACCTGACCGAAAAACTCCTCGGCAAAGGCTACAGCGTGGTCGTCCTAGACAACATGACCACAGGAAACCCAGAAAACCTGAAGCCCTTCTCCAAACTCCCCAACTTCGAACTCAAAAAAGGCGACATCCGCGACAGACTCGCCATAGCCGAAGCCACATGCGGAACAGACGCCGTCGTCCATCTTGCCGCTTTGATAGACATTGAAAAATCGGTGCTAGACCCAGCCCCGACGCACGAAGTCAACGCGACAGGCACACTAAACGTCCTGCAGGAAGCCGTCAGACAAGGCGTCAAACGGTTCGTGCTCGCATCCTCCGCAGCCGTCTACGGCGACACCGAAAAGCTCCCCATAAAAGAAGACACCCCGCCTAAACCCATGTCACCGTACGCCGCATCAAAAACCTCAGCCGAAGCCTACTGCCAAGCCTTCGCCAAATCATACGCCCTCAACATGATCATCCTTAGACCCTTCAACGTGTACGGCCCCAGAAGCGCCAACAGCCCCTACAGCGGAGTCATAACAAAACTCCTCAAAGCCGCAGCC
>JALHSY010000240.1 GCA_022865455.1 Candidatus Bathyarchaeota archaeon | reverse complement strand
GTCAGGCCGCCAGATAGCAGGCCCTTCGGCGATGCAGTCGGGTGACTGATTGTGATTTCGACAAGCTCAATCCAGGGTCGAAGCGTTGCCGAAGGTCCCTGAGAAAGGGAAGCGAAACAATAGCCCGTAACATAAAGTGAAACTTGCAGCACCGACATGTTAGCCCCGAAAGGGGAAAAAGAGAGAGCCGAGCCTGTCACGCATGGCGAAGGCAACAGAAGCGGCAAAGAACCTGTAAAACAGCCGTGAAGAACTCTCCGGTGTAGGGAGTATGGGATGTTGTGAAAGTAGACGATGGAACAGGAGAGGTCTCATCTGGTCGGTAGCCCACAACTACTGTAACGAATGGTATAAGCTGATGAAGCGAAATCCAGGAGGAAGCCGGATGAGAAGTCGGAGGAGACCATAGTACTGATGGGACGCAAGTCCAATGATGGGTGAGACAACAAAACTCACTCGGAGGGAAGGGTCTCTACTTCAACCAAGTTCAGCGAGGAAGTAAGTGACGGTGCATGCCGAAAGGCCAATCACACCACAAGACAAATCACAAGAACTCCAGCGCAAACTATACTTGAGAGCCAAGAGACAGACATGTAACGGCCTAGCCTGACGTGGCAGGTTACTAAAAGCCGGAACAATGGATGTCTTGAATACTCCAAGAAGAAGGTTGTCGGAGAGCCGGATGAGGGAAAACCTCATGTCCGGTTCGAGGTGGCAGGGGATGGAAACCAGAATAAAGTAATGGCGTTCGCCGTTGCTGATGTTCCAGGCGCCATCCCTTGACCCTACCAGCTGACGTGTGGGATTCTGCGCGTTTTACAAGCCTTTTTCTGGCTTTAGGTTTATACTGCTCTCAAGCAGAGTCCACGCTCGCCCACACGCAGCTAACGCCAGCCGTTAGGCGGCTTAAAAACCATTGCAAATTTCTTTTTATACAATTGCCTTGCTGGCGATCTGCGTTGCCCGCAATTTCAATTTCAATGTCCCCGGTCTTTACATCATTCTCGGTTTGCCTGCCTGATTCTTCCGGCAAACATCGCTTGCTTTTTGTGGATGTTGCTCGCTGCTCATTCCCAGGCTTTCCCGGTTTGCCTGCTTTGGGTGTCACCCACTTTCTCTCTGCTCGCTGGCGCGCTTCGCTCGTTCAGGTTCATTTCAGCGGTCTATGCTCAGGTCTGTGCAGTTTGCCAGCCGCTGTTTTGTTGTCGAGCTCATTCGCTCGTTAGGTTTCACCCCTTCCGCACTGTTTTCGCAAAACACCTTCGCAAACTGTTGCTTTCTCGCAAAGTCCGCCTGCCTGCCAGCGTTTGCTAACTTCCACAACATTCGGTCAGCCTTCTGCGCCAGCCGTTTCGGTTTTGGCTATCCTGGTTCGCCCGCCTGTATCTGTGAAGGTGTATCGTCTCTTCATTTCATCCATTCCTTGCTTGAATGAGGTCAAGGCTTTCGCGGCGCCACGACGTATTGCGCAAGCAAAGGCGCCTTCAAGTCCCGCCGCCTAACAATGCGTGGTGTGTCCTGATAAATCATCGTCTGCTTGCTGGTGAAAGTCCAGTACTGGTAAGGGTCAGGCCGCCAGATAGCAGGCAACCGATGCAGTCGGGTGACTGATTGTGTCGAAGCGTTGTAACTCCCTGAGAAAGGGAAGCGAAACAATAGCCCGTAACATAAAGTGAAACTTGCAGCACCGACATGTT
>JALHSY010000239.1 GCA_022865455.1 Candidatus Bathyarchaeota archaeon | reverse complement strand
AGGAAGGCAATAATTTCTCCTTTGGCTTGCTTCAACCCGAGATTGTAGGCGTCGGTAACAAAGCCGTCTTTCTGCACAATCGTTTTGATTTTTAATACTTTGTTGTATTCCTTCAAGATCTCTTCAGTATGATCCGATGTCGGCTTGTGAACAAGTACCACTTCAAAATCGCGACAGGTTTGCCGCTCCAGTCCATCTAACACGTACTTCAGCAGGTCAGCTCTTCCGGAAGTGGGAATGATAATACTTATGATGGGTTTCACTTCTCTCCACCTAGCCTAGCGACGTTGTATCTTTCACTTGAAGCGCGCTAGGGTGTTTAGAAATTAATTTGCTACTTGGGCTATCTTATGTTAGGAAGAAGCTTTGAGTATTAAACAAGCGCTGGATTCGCTGAACTTAGGTTCTATTCGTAGGTTCTTGATGTCTCTTTATCATAGAGAAGGGGCTGGCAGGAAGCCTTATGATCCTGTTTCCATGTTGAAGGCTCAGTTACTGAAATATCTGCGGTGTGTTCCAAGTGATCGACGGCTTGCATTGTTGCTGAAGAGGAATAGGCGGGTTGCTAGAGCGTGCGGATTCAGACGGAAGACACCCAGTCACGGTTTGTTCACCCAGTTTAGGCATCGCTTAGACAGAAGTGGGTATGAGAAGGTGTTTTCTATGCTGTTGAAACAGCTGTTGAAGGACGGGGCAGTTAAAGGTGAAGTTGTTGCTTTGGATAGTACAGCCATCAAAGCTTACAGCCAAAGAAGCCTAGACAACAAAACAGGCAAAAGTGACCGTGAAGCTCGTGTTGGAAGAGGAAGAAGAGGCTTCATACTTGGCTATAAGGTGCATACGGCGTGTTGCGCAAGCTCTGAGCTGCCCTTAGCATTCACTGTTGAGCCTTGTAACGTGAACGAGAAGCTATGCTTTAAGCTGTTGCTGCAGAAGCTGAAGTGTCGAGGTTTAGCCTTCAAAACTGTTTTGGCTGACGCTCAGTATGATTCAGCAAAGGTTAGGGAAACAGTTAAGCAGTATGGTGCTGAAGCGGTCATACCTTACAGGAAAAGTTCAAGGATTAAGAACGCCCTGAAAGTTGGGCGTGACTTCATGATCCACGGAGTTAAGCGTCTGGTCAGCCTCTTCAGAAAGCGAGTCTGCATTGAAAGGGTGTTCAGCAGAGCCAAAGAATGGTTGCTCCTAGACCACTTGAGAGTTAAAGGCTTAGAACAGGTTTTCATACACGCATGCATAAGCTTCTCAGCCATGCTGGTCGTGGCTTTAACAGCTGTTAGACAACGTCAACCCAGCCTCATCCGCAGCATCAAACACTACACAACCCAATGAGGCAAAAGAAGGGACGTCAAAGAAACGTTTAAGGCAGGATTAGCCATCAAAGAAAAACACAGAAGCCAACTCAGAATACCATATCCCACAGAAACAGCCATCAAACAGACAAAAACAAGACACTGGAAACTGAAAAAGACAGCAACTGCGAAATCAGCGATAATTTCTAAACAGGCTAGCGCGCTTTTTCCATGGAATGTCTATTTTGATGGCGCCCTCTTTTTCTCTTGCCACAAACCGCATTGCCCAGAATGGAAGTGCACTGGCCATCAACGTAAAATACCCTATTACATCGGTGGTGGCGTTGAACAAAGGTCGT
>JALHSY010000238.1 GCA_022865455.1 Candidatus Bathyarchaeota archaeon | reverse complement strand
TGTGTCGTTTTCGAAGGCTAGGTCGATGAGGTCTGTCGCGAGCGGAAGGTTTAGTGCAGCCGCAAGTCTGGGGGCTAGGTCTATGCCGTAGCTTGTGTGTCCCATGAGGACGAGTGAGGGTTTGTGTTCGGTGATGAGTTTTGCGAGGATTTTCTTGTAGGCTTCCGAGTTGAAGTTTTCCAGTTTCGGATCTTCCACGGCTATGACGGTTTTTGCGTATTCTGTTAGGGGCTTTGCGAGTTCCTTAGCGTTTTTGGCCAGTATCACTGCGGTTAGTTCGGCGTTGGTTTTTTCGGCTATTTCTCGGGCTTTGGTGAGCATCTCGTAGGTTATGTCTCTGATTTGTCCTTGTCGGTGTTCGGTTAGAACGAATATTATTGCCATTTTAGATCAGCCCTCTTGACTTGAGAATTTCAGTAACCTTTGCCGCGATTTCGTCTGGTGTGCCTTTGAGGAATTCTGCTTGTTTCTCGACTGGCGGCACGTAAAGCTTCTCTATCCGCGTCCATGAGCCTGCAGTACCTACGTCGTTTTCAGTCAGTCCCGTGTCTGCGAGTGTCATGACTTTGATTTCTTTCTGCATCGCTTTTCTGATGCCCATTATTGAGACGTATCTTGGCTCGTTTATGCCTGTTTGCACGGAGAAGAGTGCGGGTGTTTTTACTTCCAGCTGTTCTTCCAGACCGCCTTCGAGTTCGCGGTTCACTTTCGCTGTGCCAGTTGCGAGTTCGAGTTTCTTGACCATGGTTGCGTGTGGTATGTTTAGCATTTGTGCGAGGATTGGTCCGACTGCGGCGTTGCCGTCGTCGCCTGCCTGCATGCCTGTCAATATCAAATCGTAGTGTAGGATTTTGATGACGCTGTGGAGAATCTTTGCGATTGCGTAGCCGTCTGAGTCAACGAACTTTGGGTCTGTTAGGCGTATTGCCTTGTCTGCTCCTCGGGCAAGGCATTTTCTGAGTGTTGCGTCTGAGTCTTCGGCGCCTATGGTTATGGCTGTGACGGTTCCGCCTTGTTTCTCTTTTATTCGTACTGCTTCTTCGAGTGCGTAGTCGTCCCATTCGTTGATGTCGTAGACTAGGCCTGTTTTTTCTATGTTTTTGCCTGTGCTGTCGATTTTTAGTTCGGCTTCGGCTGTTTCGGGAACGTGTTTAACACAAACAATAATGTCCAAAGTGTGTCAGTCTCCATTGTGTTTGAACACAGTTTCACAATCAATTTCATATAACTTTTGCCTGGTGTCGCGTATTCTTAACAATCAACGCGCGTTATGTTTAGATGCTGAGAAGGAGATCTGTGATGTACATAAGGAGAATCCCAATTACTATACCTGTAAAGGTGCTTTTGGGCGAGTAGGCCCTCTTTGTGAGCTCAATTATGACATAGAGCAAGGCGCCCGCAGCCGTAGAGAAGAATAACGCGCCTGCCAGGTCTGAGTAGAACATGGATCCGACTATGCTTCCCACAATGGTTGGAAAGCCCGCTAGAAGCCCCATGAGCAATGGCTCTTTGGCACGAATGGGAATGTCTGAGATAGGTCCGGCGATAGCCATGCCTTCGGTTCCATTGTGAAGGGCAAAGCCGATGACTAGAATTGTGGTTAGGGCGAGCTGTCCGCCGGCATAGGCGGCTCCTAGAGCCAGTCCTTCGCCAAGGTTGTGGAGGCCTATTGCTCCTGATATTATGTAAGCTGTCAAGGATTTGTCAGCACTATTTACGCCTGGGGTAGAAGATTCGCCACTGACCCGCTGCTTTCTCGAGGAAATGGCAAGAGGAACGCCAACACCGATGACTAAGCCAATTAGGAATAGAAACGAGCTGTAAGCTGTTTGCTTTGAGAGTTCCACGGCTTCTCCTGTAACGTCCACGAAAAGAAACAAGAGTATGCCGATGGAGAAGCTGATGAGAAGGTTTCGCTTGGAAGTGGAAAGTCGTCTGAATAGGGGAAGCGGTAGAAGCCCAAGGTACACGGGAATCAGACCTGCGATGAATCCCAACGCGATAGAGTGGAGTATATCAACCATAGGTTTTGAGTATGCCAGCAGTTTGGCTAATATTGATTTCGGTAGTGTAGGCTGCAAGCCTGAGAGTGAAGGAAAAGCGAAGTTGCGGGGAATATCTCTATTTGTCTCTGGTTCAAATCCCAGCGACCCCACCACTACCGAGAATTGCGAAACATTTTTTGAATGCTGTGGTTGAAGAAACGCTATCGTCCAAAGATTTTTAGTGCGGTCTTTATTCCAGTTGACGCTCGATTGCTTCCCGAGTGCTCCACATGATCCATTGCAACCGCGTAGCCCAATACTAGCAAGGGGTCAAAATTTTGTTGGACTATTTCTACGCAGTATTCGTCGCTGATGGTTACCCAGTTCAGGTGAACCTTGGCTATTACGGTCTTGTCCCGCGCAACGATGTCGTACGTGTGGCGAACAATGTTGCCCCGTATTCGCGCTATTTCGCGGCCGTCGGCATTTTCCATCCACCATTCGCTGCCAAACAGCTTCAAAATCTTCTTCTTGATTTTTGCCTTTAGTTGACCGTCTCGGTCTTTGATTTCGTATTCATGATGAACTGTCAGGATTTTTCCATCGATTTCGCCAAGATGCGTACCTGAATTGTCTTCGAGCCAGAATTTAGGTCCAAAGCTGACGAATTCTTGTTTAATACAGCCTAATTGTTCGCCTGATTTGTTCTTGACGACGTAGATGTTTCTTATTGACAGCAATCGTTGGTCAACGATGAACTCCTTATTGTCTAACATACTCATGCTCATTTCTTAACACAAACATTAGATTTTGTACATGCGAAAGTTATCTCTTGCCAACTTGAAATACTGATTCAGACTCAACAAACAACATGCACGGAATCACTAAGCCCTGTTTCAAATCCCAGCGACCCTACTGCAGCAAAACATGCAATAGAAAAAGAGGGGAAATGCGGGAGATAGTCGGACAGCAGTGGCATCGCCATCTGACCCCGGGTTCAAACCCCATCCCCCGCACGACTATGGTGAGTCTGGAAGAGGGTTTTGCTAGTGGCCTTAGCGTTCACGTTTTCGGAGGGTGTTGTTTTCGTTGAAGCTAAAGACGTGCTCAAACCCTGTGTCAGCCCGAGCGCAGGCATCGTGTTCTGTTCTGGCCACGCACGATACCATCGAGACGGCGGTTTTGGGAGCGTTTTCTAGGCACGCTTGCTGCGAGAAGCCGCTGCCTTTCTGTCTGCGAGCACTCGCAGTCCACGCTGTCTTTTCCTCTCAGCCATCTTGCTGATCTTTTCGATGATTCCTTTTGCCTCAGTCTCTTCAATGTAACCTTGGCTAATGGCTTGATTTATCAGTTTTTGAGCAGCAATGTTCCGCACGATAACCGTTGTATAGCCCTCAGGAGAGCCTATTCCCCCAACTGAAATATCAGCAACGTTGTTGGAGAAATCTGTGCATGCTAGACACTCTGAGCGAACAATCGGACCCAAGTCATCCAGATCGATGTGACTGACTCTACCGTCCTTCAGCTTGACTGTGAAATCATCTTTCAGGTTGATTCTTTCAATCTGATCCAAGTCCGCTCCGATTTTACCTGCAAGGTATTTCCTTCCGTTACCATGCATCAGGAAATTCTCGAAACAAAAGAGACCTATCACAAACTGTACAATGTGGCTCGGTACGATGTGTAACATCTGCATCTTCCGAATCGTTAGCGTTTGGCAGGGAGTGCCAACCACAGCCAGTTTCGATTGATCAAGCAGATTCCGCTCTTTGAGAGCGCTCAAGATCGGAGCATAGGTCGTCAAGTCGCCGAGATCGCGAATACTCTTGGATTGCGCCAGGCTGGATCCGGCACATTTGAGTAGGTCCTCCATCGTCGTCGCAATCATAGGTTCATTGTTCCACAATGTCGCCTTTCTGGAGAGCACTGCACCGTCGATCTTTTTCGTATCCAACATGAACTTTAGAAGACTAGTGACGAAACCGCCATCGCAAGCGACTTTTGCGATTCCCTTGTTGGTTGTACGAAGGCTTCGAACGGAGACAAAGGAACCGACAGGCCCCCTAGATCCGAATCTGGTTTCGATTGTTTTATCCAAGTCCGCAGTTCGCGGACAGATCAAGTAGCATATTCCGTCTTCGAGGCATTTATCTTCATCGCGATAAACGGGTTTGTCCTTCTCGATAGTCAAAACGTTCAGTTCGTTGGCAGAGCAGAAACTTACACATCCGTAGCATGCTGCGCAGATCCCGGGGTCGATGACCTCTTTGTTCAAGCTGCGAAATGACAGTCTTTCCTTCACCATTCACACCACACTTCTCACGGTTAAGCGCGTGCTCTCTTTATGCTGGGCACGTGGCACTTTCCGACTGAACACTCCAAACCAGATCAGATCAGGGTTTCAGTCTTGACAACAAATGGAGACTTTCTTATCTCGATGATCCTGCGGTCTATTTCCTTCATTGCTCCACAGAGTATTATGACGAAGTCGAAAGCTCCATGAACAAAATCCATCCTCTCCTCTTTGGAGTCCACAAGCAGACCCCTAGACAGGATGTCGTCTTTGAACTCTTTCTCTTTTCCTGGCTGAATCTCCACCAGAACATAGGCGCGCGCGCTTCTATCTTGAGGGTTCATATATGTTTTTCCTACTAGCTGCCTTATTATCGTTTTCCTCAAAATTGCGCTTTCTGTAACTTGGTGCGTGCAGGCTTTTTCCCGTAGAACTTGAATTGCGGTCGAATTTCGCAGCTCCTATCAGAAGTGGAGCGTTTTCCTGTTTTTCACACATTCCTTTTCTTTCTCGCGCAGGTCTCCTTCTTCATCAGAAATTCGTGGATAGCTCTTGCTGCTCTTCTGCCGGCTCCCATGGCGCTTATTACTGTTGATTCGCCCGTGACTATGTCTCCGCCAGCATATACACCCTCAATGCTTGTCTTTCCATCCTCATCTGCCACTATTCCTCCCCATTTTGTGGTTTCCAAACCTTCTGTAGTCTGCTTTATTATCGGATTCGGCGTTCTTCCAACAGCCATTATAACTACATCTACGCCCATCATGAAGTCTGAGCCTTCAATAGGAACTGGCCTTCTTCTTCCACTGTCGTCTGGTTCTCCTAAACGCATTCTTACGCATTCCATTGCTTTGACTCTGCGCCTTTCGTTTCCTATGAATCTCTTTGGGCTAGTTAGGAATTCGAACTTGATGCCTTCTTCTTCTGCGTTTTCGATTTCTTCAATTCTGGCCGGCATTTCTTCTCTGGATCTTCGATAAACGATTTTCACATCTTTTGCGTCAAGTCTTAGAGCGCATCTGGCGGCGTCCATGGCAACGTTGCCGCCTCCAACAACCGCCACTTCCTCCCCTCCGCATACGGGCGTTCCTGCCCGTGGAAAGTCATAGGATCTCATTAGGTTAACCCGAATGAGAAACTCGTTTGCTGAATAGATCCCGCAAAGATTCTCACCCGGTATTCCCATGAAAGTTGGAGGACCTGCCCCGCTACCTATGAAGACCGCATCAAATTGCCTGAGCAGCTCCCCTATCGTGTACAGTCTTCCAATCAGCGCGTTCGTTTTCAGAGTGACTCCCAGCTTTTCTATGTACTCGGCTTCGGCCTCAACGATTTTCTTAGGCAACCGAAACTCAGGAATGCCATAGGTGAGCACTCCTCCTGGCTTGTGCAAGGCTTCAAAAATCGTGACTTCGTGCCCAAGCTTGATTAGGTCTGCCCCAACCGTCAACCCGGCTGGACCCGCGCCGACAATCGCAACTTTCTTGCCCGTGGTTGGGCACTTTTGTGGGATTTCACAGCCGTGCTGTCTTTCCCAGTCAGCCACGAACCTCTCCAGTCTCCCAATTGAAGTGGGCTCGCCTATCCTTCCGACAGTGCACTT
>JALHSY010000237.1 GCA_022865455.1 Candidatus Bathyarchaeota archaeon | reverse complement strand
TCACATACTCTGGGTAATCCCATCGTTTCTGGTTGATGGTATCTCTTTCTATAGTAACGCTATCTTTGTATTCTTCTGAAAGTTTCTTCACTATTTCGCTCCGTTCTTCCAACATCCTCCGAAGCTTTTCCACTGCTGCAAATGAAGTAACTCGGGGACCAGGGCCGCAGCAAGTGCTCCCAAACGGGTCGTCCTCATAGATTTCCAGTCTTACCTTGACTTTTTCCATACTCAAGCCTTCCTTTATGTATGAACTGCGCGCGTGGGATGCCATTCAATCTCTTCTTTTGGAACCCCGTGCCAAACAGCCTTTGAATCTTCAGAATCAGGCATTTCCAGTTCATCCCATATGTTGAGGCGTAGAGAGCAATAGCAATATTTAAATATTGTTATTGTATTTTCTAATTACAGCATCCGACGCAGAGAAAGCACGTGAGACCATTGCCAAAAAAAGAGAAGCAGAAGAAAAAGAGCTGGAAGGAAAGACAACGCGAGAAACAAACGAGATTGCAGCGTTCGCAGGAAGCTTACGAAATACACAGAGAAAGAGACGCCCAGAAGAAGCCTCAAAAGTATCCAAAAGGCAAAATAGCTTTCGGAATCTGCCTCATTGGATTGATATTCACGGCCCTCGTAGCGTGGCAATACAGTAGCAAACCTATTTCACCAGCTGACGGAACTACAAACAATCCACCTCTCACTGGATCAGCGCCAAACTTCGCCCTAACTGACATAAACGGAGATCCCTTTTCTCTTAATCAACACGCTGGAAAAGTCATAGCCATTCATTTCATGGTAGTCAGCTGTGGTGGAGGAATTGTCCAGACGAATGAAAACCAGCTAAGGAGTTTGAAGGGCGTGTGCTCTAGCTATTGCGGCGAAAAGTCAGTCACTATTGTGACGGTTGCGGCCACGACGTGCGCAAAATCCTGTCTGGAAAAAATCCGCTCGGACTACGGGGTAACTTGGACACTCGGAAACGACTATGATGATGGAAAAGGAGACATAATCAACGCTTACAGCTCATATTCAATTGCAGATGGGGCGATTGTTCTGATCGACAAGAACTTTCGAGTAGCTAATGTATACTCCCAAGAAACGACGTTTGAAACTTTGGCTTCGCGAATAAGTCAGCTTCTGCAGGTCTGATAAAAATATGCTCGAAGAGTTACTAAGCTTGTTCTTCTTGGGGATAGCAACCTTTCTCTCGCCTTGTTCTATTGCTCTCATTTCCGTTTTTCTGACTTATTCTGTAGGAGTAAGTAAGAGCATACGAAGAGGATTCGTTATTGGCTGTAGCTTTGCGTTGGCAATGTGTCTAGTCTTCTTCGTTCTGGGCTATGCGCTTTCTTCTCTCATTCCGATAAGTCTGATCAGCTCGAGGAGCTTCTACGGTATTGCAGGTCTCCTTCTGATATTCTTTGGAATCAACAATCTTGGTCTGTTGAGCAAACTTGGTTTACCATCTGATTTCGGCGGTTCCTTCACAGAACGGTTGAACGCTGCGAAGCTTGGCGCGTTAACGCGGTTTTCCAAGTACAATTATCTATTAGGGTCTTTCCTGTTCGGTTTAATCATCTCCATTGCCTTAGGCCCTTGCACTTTGTCAATAGTCTTGCCTGCAGTACTGTTGACTATTTTCACTGCGTCAACTCCTTTTCACGGTGGCTTCTTCCTGCTTGTCTTCGGCTTGGGTCACGCCCTACCGGTCGTTTTCTTAAGCGCGTTGTTGGCAACGTCCAGGAAGGTAGCAAGCGGCAGAATTGCAGGCGCGGGAGAATGGTTAACGAGGATCTTCGGACTAGCTTTTGTCGTTATCGGAATTGTCATAGTCTTTTATGCACTTGGAGGATGGTAAAATTCACAAAAATCAGAGTAAGGATTGAAGTCTTCGTTCCTATGGGTTCATGCATCTGCAACTTCGCGCCTTTCATGGAAAGAATTGGACGTGTAACATCGAAGTTTAGAGACTTGGTAGAAGTTCAAATGAAGTCAATCAAGTCGCCAGAAGCTTCCAAATACGGGGTCCAGGATATGGGAGTAGTTATCGATGGAAAAGTCAAACTTCCAGCGAGTTTCGACGAGAAAGAACTCGAAGACGCGATACTAGAAAGAGGATATATGGTAAATAGCAAATTCCCGAACTCTCGTCTGAATAGCGAAAAAGCGAGTAAAACCTAGCTATTTCGATCCCAGCAAAACTAGTTTTCAGTCACAAAATGATAGTGACTGGGAGATGTTTGAACCGAGAGTTTGAAGCTATTCCGGGTTGCCAGCAACCCAAGGTCAGGCGATGTTCAAATTCTCGTCTGTCGTGGGAATGAGGGGGCAAAGACACCTGCCATCATGCATGTCTAGTGAAGTATGCTCTTCCACTCCAAAGGAACATGAGGAGTGTAGCAGACTCCCTTTGCACTAAGGAAGACGCCTAATTCCTCGATTGCATCTGCAACTGCTTGACCTGTGTCTTTTGATCTTGGAGTGTTAGGCTCAGCGTAGACGGCGTTTATTATCAGCCGCTCCTCCCACAAGAGCTTGTCAATGTCCGACAGATCATATCGTCCGAGCCTGCTCCACAACACAAGAACATGGCTAGGAGCTACTACTCTCATCGGGTCCACTTGCAGATAACGTAGGTCGCGCATCACGTCCATGATGCCTCCAGAATCCGCCGAAGGACGTGGACCTGCTAGACACTGGCGCATGACGGCTAAACGTCTAGCGGTGGTCGAGGAGAGGACGCGTTCAGCTTTCATGGGCAAGGTGAATCACCCACACATGATTCCAGATCAGCATGTTACAAGGCTTCCAACGCTATTGGAGGCGTTCAAACAAGTATTGCCCGCTTCAAATCGAAAGAAACCAAGAAACTCTAGGCTTTTCCCTTTGTCCTCTCCAAATCCCAGAGATTGAAGACTTCTTCAGCGATCTGCGGTTTCAAAACAAAAATGTCTTCTGGTTTCTTCACATAGAGGTATACCATGTAGACTCTGTCAAATGCGCTTGACCTGACCAGCGTATAACTGAGTTCCTTCGGAAACGCGTGGCTGTGTCGCTTGAAAACCTCGTTGAATATCTCTGCAAGTTTCTCGGTTGAAACACTGTGGTCAAAGCCTATCTCGAAGGTGTAACAATACAGACTGCGTGCGTGCTCGTTCTCGTACAAGTAGTTAGTGATGTCTCTCTGCAGAATCTGCAGATTGGTAAGCGAAACAATGTTGTTTCCCATGGTCAAAATCTTGGTGTAGTTAATCGTTATTTCCCGCACAATCCCTTCAACGGTCCCCACACGAACATAATCCCCGGCCTTGAATGGTCGCGTTGCGAGCAGATACAGCCCTGCCACAAAGTTGCCAATGGTTTGCTGGGATGCAAAACCTACGGCAGCGCCTCCAAGAGCGGAGAAGGCTACGAACCATTCTGTCGTCAATCCTCCAACCCTGACAATTGATGCCACGGCGCCG
>JALHSY010000045.1 GCA_022865455.1 Candidatus Bathyarchaeota archaeon | reverse complement strand
GAGACAACCGAAACGTTTTTGGGCTTTATCTTGGATTTTGAAAAGGCTTCTTTGAGTACATTGCTTGCTACTTCCGCATGATGCCTTGCTGCTTCTCTTGGGTGGATGCCGCCTTCAACGGGCACGTATGGGCTTCTTATGTTCGCTAATATTCGGCCCTTGAATGTTGACACTCCGACGCTAAAGTCGTCTGCTGTCGACTCAATTCCCAAGCAGTAGGAGCCATCTGCCGTCTTGTCCTTCATTTTCTGTGTCCTTCAACATGCGTTATTTTCAAATGTGGGCATACATCTTTTTATTCAAAACCGCATATATATTAACATAGAAGCTTGGAACTGGTGAAGATGCCGAAACGCAATGACCTAGAACAGAAGGCCCTCCAATTCGTGATGAACACCGGCTTCGAAGGCGTGCTCCAATCGGAACTGTGGCGCAACTTGGGGGCAAGCAGCCGAGAAGGATCGAGAATCTCCATAAAGCTTGAGAACAAAGGGCTGATCCGCCGAGCCAAGGAACTCTGCGATGGAAGATGGACCTACAGGCTTTATCCGAAAAGGCTTCCAGCCTCAATAGAGTCGATATCAGACTGTCCCTGCTTGATGTGCCAAGACAATCCCAGATGCGATCCATCGAGCACTATTTCGCCGAAGAACTGTGAAAGACTCACGGACTGGGTTCTACTGATAGCCAAAGGCGAATCTGGCACTGTGGGAGACAGCTAGTCTTGCCCAAGGCATGGATACAGGACAGAAAAAGAGAATACTACTACAAAAAAGCAAAAGAAGAAAAATACCGCTCCAGAGCATCCTACAAGCTGATTCAAGCCGTGAAAAAGTATGACTTCATAAAGTACGGCGACGTCGTCATTGACTTGGGTGCCGCGCCAGGCGGATGGATCCAGGTTGCTAAGAGAATTATCGGAAACAAAGGCTTCATTTTAGGAGTTGACTTGAAGCCTATTGAGCCATTTCCTCAAAGTTATGTTCGAACGATAGTGGGCGACATGACTGAGCGGGAAACCCTAGAGCAGATTTTGGAGTTGCTTCCGAGAAAGGCGGACGTAGTGATTTCAGATGCTTCGCCGAACATTTCCGGAATATGGGAAGTTGATCATGCTCGCCAAATAGACCTAGCGCAGCAGGCGATGGAGATATCTTATGAAACGCTCAGGTCTCATGGAAACTTCTTTGTGAAAGCTTTCCAAGGAGACCTGTTAGACGACTTCATCCAGAAAATGAGGAAGCACTTTCAGACAGTGAAGGTAATAAAGCCTGAAGCAAGCCGAGCCAAGAGCTCTGAAATATTCCTCTTGGGACTGCATCTCAGACAGTTGCCCGATTGAAACAGCAAAGCTAAATTCTGATTGATGGTCTATAAGATGGCAAGGTGAGACTCTTGAAAGTCATTTCCGCAGATTCCTCGACCGCCATACTGAATGAGCGGTTTGAGCCTCAGCAGATAGTTGCTTCGGCATCCGTCTTGGTCTGTCCCCCGTATAGGGAGGCAAGTGCGGTGTTGGCGGAACCTATCTTCGTCAGTGCTGAAGACGGGCACGAAGTTATAGTGCATGAAGCGGAGCTTTGTAGGGAACTGATTGGAAAGGTGAAGGCAGATGTGGTGCACCTTGACATGTCTTTGGGCGCCGTTTCGCTGGAAGAATTGTCTCCGATACAGTTCTCCAACATGAAGATTTCCGCCAAGGCCAAGCATCACCTTCTCAAAATCCTGCCCAGACTGCGGAGAATTGCAGGCGAGATAACAACAAAATATGGAATCGAGGTTCTGGCCATTGGAAAAGAAAGCATCCCAGTGAGGATTGCAGAATTGACGTGTGGAGCACATGCTATTTTGTATGTTTGTGAGAAGGTTGCGAAGGAGAATCAACCGATTCTGTTGGGTCTGCCCTCCAAATGCCAGCCAAGCTTTGCTGACAAAGGAGTTTACCTCTACTCTCTCATAACGGCTGAACATGACATTAGAGGCTACGCGGAAGACACAAAAGAAGCACTGGGGAAAGTCGATGTAACAGAAATGCTGAACCCATGCGCTAGAGGCTTCAGAGCGTTGAGAATTAGCCCGAGGGATAAAACGGGTTAAGGAGCTGTAAGGTCATGCTCGATTTTTGGAGAGAATCCACGACAAGAAGAAAACGAGTACTGTCAATCTTGGCGTTCCTGCTTCTTTCCGTGGTCATCACGACAGCCGGCGTCCTAGCTCCTCTCAGCAACGACGAGACGCAATCATTAAGCAAACAGCTTGAACAGATGCAACAGGACATAAGAAACATGACTATCTTGGGCGCCACAGAAACCATTTTCGCAAACAACTTTCCAATATGCCTCGTCATGTTTGTGCCTGTAGCAGGCCCGTTTTTCGGATTTTACGTGTTGCACACTACTGGACGCGTGATTGCTGCAGAAAGCGCAATGCACGGTGTGCCTGCTCTGCCAATTTTCCTGCTG
>JALHSY010000236.1 GCA_022865455.1 Candidatus Bathyarchaeota archaeon | reverse complement strand
TATTGAGCTTGCGATCCGCAGGCAAGGATACAGGATACTTTACGTTCCTGCCGCATTGGTGAATATTCGTTGTCCGACAAATGTCGTTGATCTGTTGAAGCAGAGGAAACGGAATTGGGTTGGACATATGCAGCTTCAGAATGAAACAGGCTTCAGGGTTTCGACCACAAGTTTCGGCAATATTCTGAAGGTGGTTTCTGGGCTGAAGCCGACTGAAATCCTGCACTTGTCTCTAGGCGCCTTCCTGGAAGCAATTGTTTATTTCCAAGCGAAGATGGAAGTGAGGAAGGGCGCGATTCCGTCTGCTTGGGAGCCTATAAGAAGCACCAAAACTTGAATAACTGATGGCCAAACTTCTATGGAGGATTGCCTGATGCATGTTCTTCAGGTCACTCCACGTTATCCCCCTCACATGGGAGGTATGGAGACTGTCGTCCAGAGGGTAAGCGAGCTTCTCGTTGCCAAAGGAGTGGATGTGACTGTCTATTCAGTTGATCTTGAGCGCCGTTTGCCGCGACGGCAAAAGGTCAATGGGGTTTTGGTTAAGCGCTTTGCGCCGTTGTTCGGCGATCCTCTGTATTTTCCTGAGCCAAAATTCATTGGGGGTCTGCGGCAGGAGAAAGCGGAAATTGTTCATGTCCACAATGCTCATACGCTTCCGCCTTTTCTTGCAGCGTTGTCTAAACGTCGAGACCAGAGATTTCTGCTGCAGCCGTATTACCATCGTTTTGGGCAGTCTTCTTTTAGAGATTCTTTGTTGCGACTTTACAAGTCTGGACTCAGAAGCATCGTCCTGCCTCGCACAGATGTCGTAATAGCCAATTCAATGTATGAGAAGGAGACGCTTTGTGAGGATTTTTCTGTGTCTGGCAAGACCGCTTTGATTCCACTAGGCATAGATTTGGAGGAGGTTAAGCGTGTAAGATGGGTTCCTGAGGAGCCTAAGCGGGTTCTCTATGTTGGGGCTTTGAAGCCTTACAAGAATGTTGATAAGATCATTGAGGGTTTCGCGTGGCTTGTGAGAAAGAAGGATGCGGGCTTTAGGCTTGTCATAGTTGGTCAAGGTTCTGAATACAATTCTTTGGTGGGACTGGCTCGCAGATTACGTATAGATCAGTTTGTGGAGTGGAAACGAGGCTTGTCTAGGCAGCAACTGCTGGATGAGTATGCAAAAGCAAGTGTTTTCGTGCTCCTTTCGTCTTTGGAGAGTTTCAGTTTGGTCGTTTACGAAGCGCTGACAATAGGTGTTCCCGCAGTGGTTCTGAATTTCGGTGCACTGACAAATCTGGTCAGTGCAGGGTTAGCAGAGGGAGTCAATTCTCTCAATGCTAGGGGAATTGCTGATGCTCTATTGCGATCAACGAAGAAGACATACGTCCGGATTTCGGATGAGATGAATGTTTTTCTTGACTGGCAAGATTATTCGAGGAGGATTATTGATATTTACAATAGATTACTGGAACAGGGGTTTCGAGGTACTCAGCGGATTTGACGTTCATGTTTTTCTGGCCGGGCGAATATGACGTATCCAACCGGGAACAAGCGGTGAAGACCTGTTCTGCTGAGCAAGCGTCCAAATGGTAGAAATGAGGCCTCACATTTTTCTACAGTATGTACCCCCAACCCACATTCTTTCAAGGAGTGCACGACATTCTTCAGGGAGGGTACAGCAACATATTCCCCCCTCTATAGGCAAATGAGTGCATGTTTGAAGGTAGGAAACCAAAGAAAGGAAGAAACGTATGGCTTTCAATAATAAAATACCTGTTGGGCAATTGAATCACAAGAGTTCCTGCATCTCCTGCTACTCTCTGCATTTCCTTGTAGAATTGCTTCCTGTCAGTTTTTGGTATGTGCTCCAAAAGACTGAAAGCGGTCACTAAGGAAAATGTGCCATTCTTAAATGGTAACCTTGTTGCGTCAGCAACGATATGTTGATATCGTTTTCCTTTCTTCCTCTGCAAGTCAACACCTATTAAGAGCTTGGATTCGTCGAAATTATCAATATTGTCAAAGAGTAGTCCTTTCCCACAGCCTGCGTCAAGGATAGAATCAAAGTGGTATTTGGTGACAAAAGATGAGAAATACCTCATTCTCTCCGTTTCTGTTCCAAACTTTGCATTCAGAAGCCTGAATATGGAGGTTCGAACTCTGTCGTAGATGCTGTACGTTTTTGTGTTCGCCTCAAGATTGGTTGCCTGGAGGGCGTCATCGGCGTATTGGATTTGGGTGGCTTTTAATTCTATTGGAGGCGTGCATTCAGAATACCGGGAAGTTGTCGCGACCGGGAAAAGGTTATAGATGAGTCATTTTCTATAGAACGTACTTCATGGGGATTTACAAGTGAAGTTTATCGAGATAATGTCTGAGCTTCTGTTCTTTCTGTTTTTTTCATCGGCTCTTGGTGAGCCTTGGAGAAGGCTCATTCGAAAATTCACTAGACTATTCACGCGCTTGGATTTTTCGTGTCTACAAGAGGCTTCCCAACGGTAATAGCGGTTAGCACTTTCTTGAAGTTGGGAGCGAAGTTTATTAGTGCGCGTTGTCACCAACTATTTTCTTATGAATGTAGCACTTGCGTCATATCTTTGGCATGCCCCTAGCAAGTCGCGTAGCATGAGGAGATAGGTGTGTCGATGCTTCGGTGTCTGGAATCACAGCCGACCTTTCAAACGTCTGGAATAAAACCCACACTATGTCTAGCTGATGGCGGGACACCTCTTGGTTAGATTGGAAGACATTAAGTTCGTTAGCGATTTTACTCTAAATTCGATGAATAAAAGAGCATATTCTAAGAAACGAGGGAGCATGTTCGGTTTTGTTGGCCTTATGTTGAGTAGAGTCTGCTCTGGAAATTGCATTTTCTGCCCTGTACCCAAGCTTCAACATGAATATTCTAGTGCTGGAAGAAAGCCTTTTATGTCACTGGGGGTAGCCGAAAAGACTGTCGCGGATCTAGGTAGCATGTCTTACTCCGGCTGGATTAACTTGGGAGAGAATGGAGACGCCCTTCTAAACCCTGATTTCAGGGACATAGTCAGGACGATAAGTCAAAGCTTGCCTTCAGCAAAAATCACGTTATATACAAACATGGCGAGAATGGATAAGAAATTGTCTCTTTTCTTGCTCGAACACAACCTATCTGAGCTTGTTGTCAATGTGGATGGAAGCACAAAAGAAGTCTATGAATCCGCAAAACGAGGTCTCAAGTATGAGACAGTTAGAGATAATTTGCTTGAGTTCATCAGGATCAGAAGTCAAACCCGAGGCAATTGCAGGATTTTGATACAGGTAATACCGCCAAAAAGGTACATGACTCTGAGAACGCACACAAACATTGATGTTCAATATGATTTTCTTGACGTTGTTGGTTATTGGAGACCCTATTTATTAGTGGGCGATTCTTTTCAGGAAGTCAAGTATTTTTGGAACTGGAATAGCGAGCCTAGTAAGGAAATTAGGAAGAAAAGTTGTCCCATGATTCCTTCGCTGCTGAATTCGTGTTACGTATCGACCGAAGGAGATGTTTATACATGTTGCTTAGATCCGTTAACTAAGCTTACTTTTGGCAACATCATGGAAAAGTCAGTCGCAAGAATATGGAACAGCGAAAAGAGACGATGTATCGTAAGTAACATAGTCAATAAGGAATTCAAAAAGGTTGGAGACCCCTGCACCCATTGTAACGAAAGGAATGACTTCTTGACTTCATATCTGGATTACGTCAAATGTAGCCTCATTTCGAAATCCAAGAGACTTCTTAAGAGACTTACCTAGACTCATCCCCTCTATGTAATCCGCAACGCCCTTGCACTTTGCTTAGTCATTCTCTCGGTTTGGAGATGGTGCCAGCCGCGACTTTGTGACTCTCTTGATGTGATCTGCATGTAGACTTGCGTCTGCTCCGAGGCAGTTGATTGGTCTCTGCTCCTTTCTAGCTGGTTGAGACCATGTACATAGGCAAGTCACTTGTTTCATTAGTTTCGGGAAACAGTTATAGACGAGTTGTACTATAGACGTTGCTTCATGGGATGTTGAGCTTTGGAATCCGTCCAAATAGCTTTTCAGCTTCTTTTTCTGGCGCTTTGCTTGTTTATGCTTGGTGAACCTTGGCGAATAGCTCTACGAAGGTTTTCGGGTCTTTTTCTGGGACTGAATTTTCTGCAGATAGCGGTACTCGATGTATACCTTGGCGGCTTTCTTTTGTACATTGTCGCCATTATTCCATTTCACTTGTTTAGCAAACCAACTCTCTATGCAATCACTGTAATCTCATTTTTCGTAGTTTTCTTGGTCCATCGAACAAAATTCAGAAGAGTCGTCCAAAACTTGCGTTTAGGTCCTAAGAAGTCCTTGTTCCGAAATAGCCAATCGCTCGAGTTCGCATTAGTCATTTCAATGTTTGCGTTCACTCTTTTCATGCAAACTCTGCCATTCAATAACCTTTTGCTCGGGAGTGTTCGCGACACTTCGATCCACTCACTTTTTGTTCAGGTCTTAATAGAAAACAAAGAGGTACCTGTGACATTGCAACCTTATCTAGACGAGGGAATCGTGTACCCACAAGGTTTCACACCACTTGCAGCCTATTCAGCTTTAGTCATGAACTATGTTCCGCCCCAAGCTGTTTTCTACTTGACAGCTCTTTTCAATTCGCTAGCAGTTCTGGGCGCATATTACCTGGGCAAAGTGGTATCTGAAAAGGGGCACTTGGGGCTCAGCTTGGCGTTTGTGTTCACCTTCGTTGCTTTCTGGCCAAAATACATCACTTGGGGAAGTAACGCATTGGTTGCAAGTTTTCCGTTCTACTTTGTATGTTTGAGTTTTCTTCCGCTTCTTGTAAGGGAGAGATTGAAAATAGAGGCGGTTATCGTGATCGGCGTTCTTTTTGGCTACTTGTCTGTGCTGCATCTTCAAACGTTTGAAACTTTAATCGTTTCTCTGTTCATATTGTGGCTCTATGTTGCGCTCAAGAGAAAAAAGAATAGATGGTATAGATTACAAAGCATTGTAATCATTTCGTGCATGAGCTTACTGATCTTGGCTCCTTCTGCGTATAGGGCATTGGCATTCTATCAGTATCCTATGCACAACATAGGTGTTCCTGAGGACATCGAAGCTACAAACCCTGAACCTGGTCTTTCCACAATCGTGACCGGAATCGCTTGGTTAGCTGATCATATTGCAGCTAATGAGCTTCTGAGAGTTGCTTCGTTTGTCCTGTTTATTGTGAGCACGTTATCGATAGTAAGTTTCCGTAGAAATGAAAACTTTAGGCTAATAGGTGAACTTGTTGTAATTGGACTCGCAACACTGTTGGGTCAGCTTTTGCTTTTTCTCTTGAGAGCTGTTGTCCCTTCTGATTTTCTGTTTTATCCGCATCCAATGCTACTGTACTTCCCATTCTATTTCTTTATAGCGACTCTGCCTCTTATTGCGTACGCCTCTTCCTTCTCGCGTTTTTCACAAAGGATGCTTTTGGGAGATAATGGAACCAAACTCAAAACCAGAGTATTGGTAACAGCGATTTCCTTGATTCTGCTTCTGGCGATATACTCTCCTTTTCTATACCAGAGTCTTGTCCGTGATTCCGGAGAGCTTTACGGTTCCTACACCGTTTTTAGCGTGACGACAGCGCAAGACAGTCAGTTGATTCTGTGGATAACAGACAACCTGCCGAAGAATGCCACTATACTGGTCAACACTTTTCAGAGTGGGACTTTCATACCTAGCATTGCGAATCGCAAAGCGGTTTTCCCGTCGTTTGCTAGCTCGACTTCTGTCACTTACCAAAAACTTGTAGCTTTGTTGGAGCAGAATGTATTCAATGCAACCACGTTGGATCTTATGAAACGTTTCAATATAACGGACGTCTACGTCGGGTCGGGGGTCAGCCCTTGGGACAATTGGATACACAGGTGGAACCCTAACCTTTTTCTGGGAAACCCGCAGTTTACACTGATGAAAAATTTCGGCAATGCTTATCTTTTCCATTGCAACTATGTGAATACGAGTGTTGTGTTTCTCGATGATTTTGAACATTCCGATTGGGATGAAAACGGTTGGCTGGCTCAATACGTAGGTAATGGACTTGGAGACGTTACAATAGTGTCAGACTTCGGCTATAATTCGCAAAGATCTCTGAGAATAACGGCTCAGGCAATGTATACGGTCACAGAATGGCGATGTGCACGTTCAGTTTCGCGAGAAATCTTCCTGCCAAACGACTCTGACGTTATTTTTTCATTCTATGTAAATGCGGTTGAAGGTTTTAGCAGAAGAGACACATTTGCGATAGTGATTTCCAACGTTTACCACAATCAGTCTATGATAGTAACAACTCCACAAGGAATTTATGAAGGCTACCGCAATACTAGAACGTTGAGTGGCTTTGTCGGGCTGTTCAGCTATGACTTGAGCGTCTCGTGGCGTGAATTCTTCAACTCGCCCCTGCCCAACACTCTTATGTTTGAGCTCGTGAATTGGGACTTTGACGGTGTCGAAAACGTTGCTTATGTTGACAATGTGGCATTGGCCGCTACGCCCATCTCCTAATCCTCCAAAATTCGGGGTGAACCGATGAAAAACCCTCATGTATCAATAATAATACCTACTTACAACTCAGGGAAGACTCTACTAGGCTGCCTCAAGAGCGTGAGTACACAGACCTATCCTTTCTACGAAATCATAGTTGTAGACAATTTCAGCACTGATAGAACGCTAGAAACTGCAAGAAGGTTCAAGGCGAAGGTGTTGCGGCAAAAATGCAGTCCGGCCCTAGCTAGAAACCTAGGGGTGAGTAGATCAGCCGGCAAATATGTATTCTTCTTAGACTCAGATCAGGTCATGTCTCCAACAGTCGTTCAGGAATGCGTGGAAAGGTGTGAGAATATACAAGCAGGGATGGTTAGGATTCCAGAGGTTTTCATCGGGAGAGGTTATTGGGGTTCTTGCTCTGCCGTTTGGAAAAACTACTACCAAAAGGTCGAGCAGCAATATCCGAGTAACAAGATACTCTCTGGTGAACCCCGTTTCTTTGCCAAAGAACAGATAGCTCGCATCGGTATGCTGGACGCATCATTGCTTTGGGGAGAGGATTACGATTTATACCGAAGATTGAAGAAAGCGAACGCCAAAGAATGTACATGCATCTCCAAAATCTACCATTATGAGCTTGAATCCGTCAAAGGAATTCTCATCAAGAATCTTCGTTATGGAAAATCCATGCCAGCTTTCGTCCAACAAACCAAAGAGCAAATGCTTCCAAGGATGGGCAGACACGCGTTGTTGACCTTCAAAGAGGTCTTCAGAGACTTCAGGAAGTCCCCTGCAATAATTGCGGGATGCACGATTCTTCTGTGTCTGAAAACGTACAGCATTGCATATGGGTTGGTCACAGGGCAGCATCTCTCATCGAGGTGAGATGTAAGTGAAAAATATGAAAGCCTGCGATTCTCTCAGGATTGAGGTCTTCAAATGAGAAACGCCGACAATAACCCACAATTATACTGTATGGCATGCAGGGATTATTTCATTGCGCGCGCGGGCGCATTAAATAAATGGTTAAAAATGGTTATAAGTCCGTTTTTGCTTATTTGAACCCGTAATGGACTTCTTTGATGAACGCGTTTTGGCTGCGCTTAAAGACGGCAAACCCAGAAGTTTCACCACGCTTCTGG
>JALHSY010000235.1 GCA_022865455.1 Candidatus Bathyarchaeota archaeon | reverse complement strand
TTTCCAGGGAAGCTGTTGAGGACTTGGACATAAAAGTCGGAGACAATGTTGAGGCGGTTGTGAAGGCAACTGAAGTCATGATAGCCAAATGACGCAAGGGCCTTCTGGGTTTTAGACATTCAACCAAGCCTTCAAGAGCCAAATTTATAAGTCGAGTTGCATAAATGGCAGGCTACGAAAAAGAAAGGAGAGTTCTAAATGCATAAAAGTGGCTGGAGACATTTTGCAGTAGCTATCGCGATAACAATAATGTTTCTGATAAATACAGTTACTGTGGCCTTTAGCCCTGTTTTTTTGAGGGAAGTTGAAGCCGCACGGGATTCTTCGGCTAACAAAGGCTCTACGTTTCAGCCAACGCAATCATCTAATGGATTTGACTCCACTTTCCAAGGCAAGGACAAACGAACGTCAAGAGCATTTAGTGATTTTTGGGGGCTTTTTGATTTTGACAGGAATACGAGTCTTGATGGAATTAGAGAGTACAATGATTTTGCTGTCGCTGATGAAGATTCAATCGAGTTAGTTATTGGAGTGGACGGTGCAAAACCGGAGGCCTATGCTGGTCTTGTTGATATCATTGGTAAGAGCCAAGGCAAAATTGTGAATGCCGTCTTAATAAAAGGCGAAGTTGCCGCCCTAGTTGCGGACATGCCCCTAACCGTTGTTTCCTCGTTCAGAGAGGAAGTCCATGGTAGTAACCTAGCCAGATACACGGAGCCAAACATGAAGTTTCAGGTCCTGTCTGTTCCAAACGACCCAGACTGGAGCAAGCAGTGGGGACCGCAAAAGATAGGGGCAGACTGGGCATGGAACACAACGATAGGCAACTCTTCAGTTCTTGTGGCCGTCATAGACACGGGCATTGACTATGATCACCCGGACCTTGATGATAACTATGTCGCGCTGGGTTATGACTGGGTTAACATGGACCCATATCCCATGGATGATCATGGGCATGGGACTCACTGCGCTGGCATAATTGCTGCTGTTCTAAACAACAGTGTCGGCATTGCAGGGCTAGCTCAAGTAAGAATCATGGCTGAGAAAGGTTTAGACGCTGGAGGATGGGGAACAGAAGTCAACCTTGCAAACGCTATTATTCATGCTGTAAACCAAGGAGCAGCCATTCTCAGCAACAGCTGGGGCGGACCATACAGCGAGTTGATCTACGACGCCGTAAGATACGCTTACAACAATAGTGTGCTAATTGTGGCGGCTGCTGGAAACGCAGCCTCAAAGACTAAGCTCTACCCGGCTGCATGCGACGAAGTTGTAGCAGTCACGGCAACAGATCAGTATGATAATCCTGCGGGGTTTACTAGCTTTGGAGACTGGGTTGAAGTCGCAGCCCCTGGAGTAGACATTTATTCAACAGTTTGGGACAACTCCTACACACGGATGAGTGGCACTTCCATGGCTTGTCCGCATGCTGCAGGCGTAGCCGCCCTCATCTGGAGTCGATTCCCCAATGCAACGCGGGACTGGGTTAGGGCCCAATTAAGATACACAGCAGATGATTTGGGAGATTCTGGCTTTGATGAGTATTACGGCTATGGGAGAATAAACGCAAAAAACGCGGTTGAACAAGCTCCACCAGAACATGATCTCCTCATCTTCGACTGGGAAAGACCGCCATATGTTAAGCTTAGAGCTAGCGATTTTCAACATCACTGTGCTCAATTTTGGAGTAAACAATGAAGCCGATGTAGAAGTACATCTGCGAGTAAATGACAGTTCCGCTGACTCTACGTCAATCGCCCTTTTGCCAAGGGGCGTGTCAACAACTGTTGGATTATCATGGACTCCCACCACAAGGGGAACGTATAATGTCACGTATTATGTTG
>JALHSY010000234.1 GCA_022865455.1 Candidatus Bathyarchaeota archaeon | reverse complement strand
GAAAGTCACTTCCATCACTTTCAGAAACTTGTTCATTCCCTTCCTCAGACTTGTAGGAGCATATGCTGTGCCTTCCACGCCGGGTTTTCCAGTGAAGACCATCAGGTGGTCTGCTATGAAGTCCTGCGTGACCACGTCGTGCTCCACGACGAAAGCTGCCACATTATGATTTTCAGCCACTCTTCGAATGATCCGCGCCATGTTCAGTCTTTCCTCAACGTCTAAGTACGCGCTGGGCTCATCCACCAAGAGAAGATCAGCTTTGCGGGAGAGGCACGCTGCAATGGCGACTTTTTGCAGTTCTCCGCCGCTCAGCTCCGCCACATTTCTGTCCAAGAGCAGATTTATCCTCAAAGGTTGGAGAATTTCGGTCTTATACCAGCTTGAAGAAAACTCTTCTTTGGCAACGCTCATCAGTAGCATCTGGACTGTGCCGTCATACTCTGCGGAAATGTACTGAGGCTTGTAACTTACCCTAGTTTCCCCGAATTTTTTGCCGTCGTCAGCTTCTTCAATGCCAGCCAGAATCTTGATGAAAGTCGTCTTGCCTATGCCGTTCGGTCCAAGAATCCCGACTATTTCTCCTCTTCTTACCTCGCCGCCGTGGGCTGTGAGTTTGAACCCTTTGAACGTTTTTTCAATCTTCTCCCATTTAAGCAGCGTCTCGCCTGCGCCCGAACTCACAGCAGGCGGTTTTTCATGGAATATTATTGCTTCTTTCCTAAAGCGGACGTTCTCGTCTGGAATGTATCCCTGCAAGTAAATGTTTATGCCTGTTCTAACGCCGTGAACATTGGACACAACGCCGTAAACACCTGGTTCACCGTAGAAAATGCAAATCTGATCGGACAGGTAATCTATTATGGCGAGGTCATGTTCCGCTATGATTATGGTTTTCTGCTCATCTTTCAGGCTTCTTATAGCCTTGGCCACTTCCAGTCTTTGCTTCACGTCCAGATAGCTTGAGGGCTCGTCGAAAAGATAGACGTCCGAGTCGCGGCACATCGTTGCGGCTACGGCCACCCGCTGCAGCTCTCCTCCGCTTAAAACCTCGAGCGGCCTGTTCCAGAATTGCTTGAGTTCGAGCTGTTCTGCGATTTTTTCTAAGGCGCCTCTTTCATCTACTTTTCGTAACAGTTCGCCGGCGCTTCCAGAGACGACCTTCGGAATCTTGTCAACGTACTGCGGCTTGTGCGAGACTTTGAGTTTTCCTTCTCCCATCTTTAGGAAGTAATCTTGAAGTGTTGAGCCCCTGAAGTGCTGGACTATTTCGCTCCACTCAGGCGGGTTCTCGTAGTTGCCGAGGTTCAGTTTGACCTCGCCTGAAAGTATCTTCAGTGTGGTTGTCTTGCCTATGCCATTTTGTCCAAGCAGGCCGAGAACCATGCAGGGTGACGGTGTTGGCAGTCTGAAAAGCTTAAACGTGTTAGGTCCGAATCTGTGGCTGCAGTCTTTGTCCAACTCGTCTGGAAGGTTGACTATAGATATGACGTTGAACGGGCACTTCTTTACGCATATCCCACATCCTGTGCAGAGAGACTCAACGATCACGGGCCTGTTGTTCTCGAATCGTATGGCTTCTATGTGGGTTCGCACTATCGGACAGAAACGGTGACATAGCCTATTGCAGTGTTTGGGCTTACACTTGTCGATGTCCAGCACGGCCACTCGCGTCATCGTTCATCAATCCATGAATGCTCTCAACAGGTAGGTTATAAGCTTGAACCCTCAAAACCGTGCAAAAAGAGTCTAAAACTTCTTGGCAAGCAAAAATCATGAGAAGAGTATTATCTACTTAATTCCCTTACCACTCTTCCTCTTCCCATTCTTCATCCTCAGTGTCTTCTTCTTCCCATTCTTCTTCCTCATCAATCATTCCATTTCACCTCCACAAGCTGTTGTGTACCTACACAAGCCACCTAGCAACGCTTTAAGGGTTATTATTCGTCAGTTGTCGAGAATAAAGACCAAAAAGTGCGATCGATAATGTCCTTTCAATGGCTTTCTTTCACATTTTTCGCCGTTGGAGAACTGACCGGCTTCGGTGTCTCCGGTGTCAAGTACGCCCAACAAAGGTTCGGCGAGTTATGAGCAGCCCCAATCCGCCCGTGAACGTCTACGGCGACCAGCCCCATGGAATTGTATCCGATAGGCATCCTTTGGTTAACAAGCCGTATGGCTTGCTCAGCTGCCTCCTGAGGAGTTTTGCCAGCCTCGATGTAGGCGCATACAGTCTTCGCCAATACCAGCCTTATCGCTATCTCACCTACACCTGTAGCCGAGCACGCGCCACTCTCATTGTCCGCATAGTTCCCGCAGCCAATCAGCGGTGAATCTCCGATCCTTCCAGGAAGCTTCAGTGGAAAGCCGCCGGTTGACGTAGCGGCTGCAAGGTTTCCTTCTTTGTCGAGGGCAACTGCGCCCACAGTGTCCGACTCCAGCAATTCTGGGTATTCCTTGATTAGGCTCGCAAGTTTTGGCAGTTCAAATTGCCCTTCAAGCAGCTTCTTTTTCTGTCCCTCATAATACTTCAGCCTAAGCTCTGTAACCGCGTTGACTCTTTCAAGTTTGAAGAGCGTGGCGAGTCTCTCCGCGCCCTCTCCTGCTATGAAGACATGGTCTGTTTTCTCCATGACTATCCTGGCCAGACGCACCGGGTTTTTTACGTCCTTCAGAAGCGCGACGGCACCGGCCTGCAATGTCTTTCCGTCCATGATTGAGGCGTCCATCTCTACGCTTCTGTCTATGTTCAAGCTGGAACCGTAACCCGCGTTGAACGACCCGTCATCTTCCATTACCATGACTGCCTTCATTACGCCGTCCACGGCGGTTCCTCCTCTTTTAAGGACATCGAACCCCTTTTTTGCGGCTCTCTTGATTCCTTCCATAACTGGTTGATTGCGTTCGGGAGTAATGGCACCGGCACCACCGTGAACTACAATCACAGGTTTCTGTTTCTTGCTCACCGACTTGCCTCCGTTCCTTGACCTAGACGAGAACATATTTGGCCAAATTTAAGCCTAATGTCCAAGAAACATCAAAACGGATAAATCCCTGTCGTAGTATGTTTAATGTGGGATGATGTGAGGCGACGGCTAAGAGCCAAAAGCTGTGATAAGCCACTAAGCTACACTGACCTCCAAAAGCGAATGACAGCGGCTTCTTTTAGGAACAAAGCTTACTTACGACGTGCAAATACAATATTGCCTGTGAGAATGTGCTCAGAGACTTCAACCTTCTGGCAACGACCTCACGCGGAAATGAGCGTGAAGCTTGCACGGAGCTGACATTTCTCTTCAAAGAAGTCGGCGATTCAGCGGCGACGATTGAAAGAACTGGTGTTGCTGGTCTGATTGCAACGAAAACTTCTCTTGACCCTTTCGGAACGGTTGAGAAGTTGCGTAAGATTCTGGTCGAACGCCCCTACGAGTTTCGATACACGCTGAGAATAATCCCCATAGAGAAAGTCGTGTGCACTGATCTAGAAGAGATTCGACAGGCGGCAACCGAGCTCAGCTTGAAAATCGGGGAAAACGAGACTTTTCGGGTCACAGTTGAAAAACGTTTTACAGCAATTCATGCGCAAAGCATCATAGAAGCTGCGGCGGCGAACATCAAGCAGAAGGTCAAGTTGACCAAGCCTGACAAGATTCTGCTGATCGAGGTGGTCGGCGGGCTAACTGGAATGTCCATAGTGAAGCCTGATGATGTTTTGTCTGTCATGAGGGAGAAGATATTGTGAGTCAACGTTGAGTTGACAAGAGCGCCATCCGCTCGATGACAAGGTCAACTAGAGCCGCTTCCAAGCCGTCTCCTTTGCAGACAGCCTCAAGTTCTGCTTGTGAAATTCCGAAGACTCTTCGGATGCTTTTCACCTTCCCGCGTGTCAATTCAACAACTGCGTCATCAGGCTTTGCGCGTAGATTCTGGGAGACTATCGACAAGGCTGCCTTTGCACTGTCTGGTTTGTCCGCGAGTATAATCGTTGCGATGTCAGACGAGCGGCGTGTGATTCCTAGAAGTTTCATGGCTTTTCGGATTTGCCGTTGCGCGGAAGCGTAAAGCATTATTTCCATGGCCAGGTTTCTGGAGATGCTCTCTCCGTTCTTAAACGCAGTCAACGCGTTCAAAACTGCAAAATACAGGTGCTGCGAAGTTGCCACAAGTTGAGCGTCGAAAAACTGGATTTCCACGTTTGCCAGTTTCTCGTTGCGCATTGCCTTGAAAAAGGCTTCAACGTTCCCAACTTTTACACCTTTGAAACCAGTTATTACTAAATGCTTTCCGAATTCCTCGATCCGCTCTAGCAATTCTCTACCTCGCGGATTTCTTTCCAGAATCTCTTGATGAGTTCGGCGGATATTCCTGCTTTTTGAAGTTTCGCCGTTTCCTCTTCCACGGGTCTTTCTTTCTCTCTGCATCTCCTGAGGATTTTTCGTATGGTTTCCTTTATT
>JALHSY010000044.1 GCA_022865455.1 Candidatus Bathyarchaeota archaeon | reverse complement strand
TGTAGTTGTCGATGCACGAATTGACTATCCTCACGCCATCGCTTATCTTGCAGTGTCTCCCTATGAGAACGGCGCCTTCAACCTCTATTTTGCGCTGTTTTATCTTCCTTATGATCTCCCTTCTGCTCTTCATCGATTCGACGCTTTCGCCTTGAACCCATATTTTTGCCTCTTCGCTGATTCTGCCGCCGAAGTCGGTCAGTGACGAGAAGCGTCCATTGAGCATGTCCTGCATCGCTTCCAAGTAGCGTTTCGGTGTGCCCACGTCATACCAGCTTCCCTTGAGAGTGTAGCCATAGACTGGCCTTCCCGTCTTGATAATGTACGGGATAAAGTCAAAGCCGAAGTCAAAGCGGCGAGTTTTCTTTATTATCTCTTTGACTCCTTTTTCTTTGAATATTTTCCTTATTTCCGGTGAAACCACATACAGACCTGTGTTGGCCAAGTTTGATGGGGCCTCTTTGGGCGATGGTTTTTCGACGAATTTTGCGATTCGTCTTTCCTTGTTTATGTCGGCGATCCCGTAGCCTTCCACGTTGTCGACTTCTCTCAGAGCTATTGTCATGACTGCTCCCTTCTTCTTATGGAACTCCACGAGCTCTTTGACGTTTACGTCGAAAATGTTGTCTCCTTGCACTGCGAAGACGGGGTCTCTAACGTTGTAGTATTCCATGTTTATTCTGGCAGAATCTGCACTGCCTAGGTCGTCTACGTTTGGTTGATACTTTATGTGGACGCGGGGGTCAATGACGTATCTCGAGGAAAATCCATAACCTGACTCGAAATAGTCATGTAAGTCTCTATAGTTCGTGTAGCCCTTCACTCCGAAAATGAAATTCCGAATACCTTGACGCGCAAGTGACAGCAAGGAGAATTCTATCAGCGGTCTATTCATCAAACGAAGACACGCCTTGCTAGTTTCTGCAGTGAGCGGGAGCAGACGCGTAGCTTTCCCGCCTACTGGAATTATGACTCTTAACCTTTCAGGTGCATAGTTGTCGTTCAAGAGTCTGTCACCAACATGCCTTTTTAAGGAGTTATTCGAGCCAAACCTATTAAACTTTCGAGTCTAAACGAGAATCTTATAACTTGGCTTTCGTGAAATCATCAAATATTGCAGGGTTTGAACATTATGAGTAGATCTGGCAGCTACTTCCGATTGATGCGTCCCGTGAACTGTATTATGATGGGTTTTGCTGTCGTCGTGGGCGCCGCGCTTGCAAGCCTGAGCGCCTTGATTTCGTCACTGCCAAACCTTGCCTATGGGTTTGCGACTGGTTTCATGTTAACCGCTGCATCTATGGCAATAAACGACTATTATGACCGAGAAATCGATGCTGTAAACGAGCCAAACCGCCCAATCCCGAGCGGGGCAGTCAAGCCAAAAGAAGCTTTGGCTTTCGCCTCTGTTCTCACCGCGATAGGCTTTTCAACAGCATACTTAACGAGCATTTCCTGTCTTTTGACAGCCGTAATCGCGTGGTTACTTTTTGTGACTTACACCACTGTTGGAAAACGAAGCGGTCTGCCCGGCAACTTTCTCGTAAGCGCATGCGTTGCAATACCGTTCGTTTATGGAAGCGTTGCCATTGTCAATGAGGTTAGGCTGGCCGTTCTGATTTTTGCTCTCATTGCTTTTCTATCAAACACTGGCAGAGAAGTAACAAAAGGAATCGTTGACGTGAGAGGAGACAAGACAAAGAATGTGAAGACGTTGGCAGTGCGATGCGGTGAGAAAAGGGCAGCAGTTGTAGCTGCGGTGTTCTACCTTTCCTCTGTGCTGCTGAGTCCGACACCCTTGTTTCTTAGCCTTGTATCTTTCTGGTTCATTCCCCTTGTAGTCCTAACGGACATTGGACTTGTAGCATCTTCGATTATGCTTGTACGAGACTATTCGGGAGGGAATGCTAGGAGAGTGAAGAAAACAGTTCTTTTGTGGTTCATCATTGGTCTGTTGGCATTTGTCGTTGGGGCTCTAAGGTGAACTGATGTTCGACGAGATTCTTGTCAACGTTCTCTTGGTGCTTCTTTGTTACGTTTACATTGTGATCGTAATTTTTGTCTCTGGCAAATTGGATCAACTCCTACATATTTCCAGGAAGGCTTCTCGCAAGTTCTTGCATGCAATGATAGGAAATCTCCCGTTTGTCATTCCCTTTTTTACGTCGAACATCTATCCAGTTCTCGTTGCGGCCCCCTTCATAGTGGTTACTTTTCTTGCTTCTCCGTACACTCCGTTTAGAAGCGTTAGTAAGATGGTGAAGGGGCTTTCAGAGATTTCTGAAGAGGGGCATCCCTTGGGACTTGTCTTTTACGCCACATCTTACACCGTCTTGGCCTTGTTCTTCGCCTCTAAACCGTATGTTGTTGCGGCGGGCATCTTGCCTATGGCTTATGGTGACAGTGCGGCTTCCTTGGTAGGTGAACGGTTTGGGAGAAGACGTTACAAGGTTGTTGCAGTCAAAAGTCTAGAGGGCTCAGCGGCAATGTTTCTTGCAAGCTTCTCTAGTTTCACGCTCAGCCTGTTTTTCTTCTTCACATTATATCCTTTCTCCATTTTTGGGAAGATTCTACCTGCGCTTGCAGCTTGTGTGGTAGGCACCTTGGTTGAAGGTCTTTCGCCCATGGGCTTCGACAACTTGACTGTGCCTGCCTTCAGCGTCTTGACCTTTCTGCTGTTCGGCGGGGGTTTTTGACTAATTGGTTTTCGTAGTTATTGACGGGTTGGACGCTTCGGGTAAAGACACTCAAGCCCTTAGGCTTTGCACTTTTCTCAGAGACAGAAGAAAGACCGTGCTCCTGCGGCTTCATCCTTCAGACGACAACTTTTTCGGTGTCAAAGCCAAACAATTCCTATATGTGAACGGGAAGAGCGCGCATCTTGCGTCCGCCCTGTTTTACATGGTCGATGTTCTCCGCTCCATCCTTATCTATTCGTGGCGAAAGCATGATTATGTAGTCTTTGTGCGTTACTTGATGGGGACTGCTTATCTGCCGTCACCGCTTGACAAGATTGCCTACAACTTCTTCGCGTGCACCGTTCCAACGTCAACCCTCATGTTTTTTCTAGACGTGAGTCCGAACGAAGCCTTCAAAAGAATACAAGCCGCGCGCGGAACTCGTGAAAGATTTGAGAGCTTGGAAGAGCTGGTGCGGATGAGACGTAAGGCGCTTTCGTTGGCATTGACAAGCAACTGGACAATCATAGAAGCAGACAAATCAGTAGAGGACGTCGCTGACGAAATCAAAAGACACGTTGTCGCCTGAGGCTCTGCAGTCTGCGCTGAGCTAGAGACCTTTTTCGTAGACTCCTTCAATGCCGACGGTCATCTTTCTGAAGATGCAGTGATGCATCAAGTGTTTCGGCAGCACAAAGCATTCTCCAGACTTTACTACTGTTTTCTCTTCATTCTCAAAGGTGAATTCTACTTCTCCTTCGAGTACTAGCATAAAGACGTCTCTCGGATTTTCGTGAAACGGATTCGATGAGGGTTCCTTGAGGGTTTTTCCAGCTATAGCGTAGATTCTGAAGCCGTCTGTCTCTGCGATCTCTACGAATTCATCGGCGCTCTTGCCCTTGGCGATTTTGGTTTCTGCCCGTTTTCTTGCTTTCAGAATCCATTCTTCCAGTTTCAGTACTTTGAGCAGTTTTCAACACCTTGAGAAGTCTAGGTCATCTCTATTCTGTGTGAACTGTGACTATTGTTTCTGCAAAGTGTGCTCTCACTTTCTCCTCGATGTCTGAGGCGATCTTGTGTGCGTCTTCCACTGAGGTCTGTTTCGTGAACCTGCAGTCTATGTTTATGTAACGTTTGTTGTCCGCCACATAGGTGACAATCCTTTTGATACGAAAGACTCCGCTCGATCCGGCTGCTTCGTGGATGATTCTGCCTATTTCATCTTCATTGACCATTGAGCCTCTACGTTTTCTGGCGCTGTAGGGTTCGATGTGAACCGTCACGTTTTCAACGTCTCTTACTCTTTCCTGTATTTTGCTTTCAACGCTATCAGCCATGTCGTCGGCCTCTTCAACTGTGAGCTTCGGGTTCACGTAGATGTGCAAAGTGATGTACAACTTGCCATCAGCGTACGAAGTGTCAATTCCGTGAACTCCCTTCACGCCTGAGGTCTCCATTGCCAGCTTCTCTACTAGTTTCTCTGTAGGCATTTCTGTCTCGCACGGTTCTATGTGAATTGTGACATCAGCATTTCCTAAGGACTTAATCAGATTTGATTCTATTTCAGAAGTCAAGTCGTGGGCTTCTTCGAGACCTAAGTAATCTGGAACTTGGACCGTGGCCCGAACAAAGGTTTTGTTTCCCGCCCGCCTGACTTTCAAGTCTTCGCAGCTGCGAACTCCCTTCATGTTCAGTATCTCGTTCCTGACTTTGTTTACCGCACCTTTTGATGTGGCGTCGCTGAGTTCCATCCCATTGCTCCAAACCAGCTTGACACTCAGATAGGTCAACAACACACTCAGAACCATAGAGGCTAATGAGTCTCCATATGGGAATCCAAGAGTTGCAAGCCCGAATCCAAGAAGTGCAATGACGGTAGAGCTTAAATCTGCGACTGCATGGAAGAGTCCAGCTTTCATAGTTGAGCTTTCACTCTTTCTGGCTTTCATGAATGATCCAACCCTGAAGAAGTCAATGCAGAAGGTGTAGCCTATTGCAATGAAACCGGCCAGCTGTAGCTCTTGATTTACGGGTGTGTTTTCCAGTATCTTCAGGATTGCTTCGTACATTATCAGCAGTGCCACACCGATGAGCGCAATCCCGCCTATTAGTCCGCCTATTGACTCGAATTTCTCATGGCCGTACATGTGCTCCTCATCGGGTGGTTTTAGTGAAGCCTGAGTCGCGATTAAGAGCGCGAAAGTTGTCAGAGCGTCAAGCAGTGCGTGCAACCCGTCGCTTACTATGGCCAGGCTGTTTATGACTAGGCCTAAAATGACTTCCACGAGGACTACGCTGGCTATTGCGATCGTTGAGCGTTTGAGGGTTCTCAGCTTGTACTCGTTTTCGGCAATGCCTTGCATTACTATTCGCTTGATATTTCAGACGCCATGGATTTAAGAATTATGTGTCGCCATAGTGAATGTTGAGCGCATTGGGCTTACAGCTTATAGGTAGGTCTATTCCTATGTTTGGCGACAGCTTCCTTTTGTCTCACTGTCCGTTGGCGCCGTGCCAATCTCTCTGTTTGTGTTCTTCAGAATTTTCGAATCGGGCGCCAAAGAGGTTCAAAGCTCGAAAAAGGATAGGCTTTTAGCATTGTAGGTATTAGTGAAACGAAAGGCTGAGATTCATGCGGTTTGTGCCAATTCAGAGCATCTTAGACGGGAAGCATGAAGATAGGAGTGTTGCGATCAGAGGCTGGGTTTACCGTAAAAGGGAAGGAAAGCAAACCGTTTTTCTCGTCTTGCGCGACTCAACCGGCGTGATCCAGTGCACTGTGAAGTCAGACAGTCCGGCGTGGAGTGAAGCTGAGAAGGTCACAATTGAGTCTTCGCTTACGATTGAAGGCACGGTTAAGAAGGACCAGCGTGCTCCTGGCGGGTATGAGGTTTCGGCTGAGAAGCTTTCGGTCATCGGCTTGGCTGATGTTTTTCCGATCAGCAAGGACAAGAGCGAGGAGTTCTTGCGTGACATTCGTCACCTGTGGCTTCGCAGTCGAAGAATGAATTTGATTATGAAGGTGCGAGGCAATGTGCTAGAGTTCACGCGGGAATTCTTCAAAGATCAAGGGTTCGTTGAGGTTTCTCCGCCTATGTTTATCTCAGCTGCTGTTGAGGGCGGTTCTACGCTTTTCGGTTTGAAGTATTTTGACCAGAACTTGTATCTGACACAGAGTTCTCAGCTTTATCTTGAGATTCTGATTTACTCGCTTGAGAAGGTTTACTGTATTGCGCCGTCTTTCCGCGCTGAGAAAAGTCGAACGATCAGGCATTTGACCGAGTATTGGCACATCGAGGGCGAGTGGCCTTTTGCCGACATGAACGATCTGATGCAGTTTGAAGAAGAGCTTTTGGCTCACGTCTGCAAGAGAACTAGCGAGAAATGCAGGAAAGAATTTGAAGAGCTGAGTGTAGACATTTCGAAAGTGGCTTCAGTTGAGGCGCCGTTTCCAAAGATACCCTACACTGAGGCCATTGAAAGACTGAAGGCTAAGGGCATTAAAAGAAAATGGGGCGAGGACTTTGGCTATGACGACGAAAAGGCTTTGGCTGTCGAGTTTGGTAAACCGTTCTTTGTTTATGACTATCCGACGGCGATAAAGGCGTTTTACTGCAAGACGTACAGGGATCGCCCAGAAGTGGCTATGTCGGTTGACATGCTTGTTCCTAGGATAGGTGAAATCTCAACTGGCGGTGCCAGAGAAGACGATAAGGATGTGCTGATAAGGCGAATCAGAGAAATGGGCTTGAGCGAGAAAGACTACGATTGGTACCTTGACCTTCGACGGTATGGAACAGTTCCGCATGTCGGTTTCGGCATGGGTCTGGAAAGGCTGCTGATCTGGATGCTTGACTTGGAGAACATCATAGACTCTATACCATTTCCAAGGACGACAAGAAGATTCTACCCGTAAATAACACATGGCGAAAAGAGTGCAGGCCTCTGCAATGAGCGAAGGTCTCATGGAGAGCTGGTCTCGGAGGATAATACCCCCTATATATAGAGGAGGGGCTAGTCAGGCAGAGAGCTAGAGCTCTCAGAACATACGCTTCAGGGCTTCAGCTCCTTTCATGCCTACTTCAACGCCGAAGCCTTTAGCCTTAGATGTCATGGCTTTGATCTGTGCGTTCAGCACATCTTCGAAAGTTTTCACTCCACTGACCATGGCCGCAGCCACGCCTAGTTTTTCAGCTGCTTCTATGTTTAGGAAGCCGCACATGACGAAGCCTTTTTCAGCGATTACCAGAAGCAGCGGCGGAGAATCAGGCAGTTCCGCCCTCATGCCCATGCATGCTTTGCCGTCAACCTTAACGGTCATGACGCTTATCATTCCAAACACCTTTTAACAGCAGACACAGTCTCTTACATGCTTACGACTTAAATAGAATTGCTGGAGAAAACGGCGGATGCTGACGAAACTGAAGCAGAGAGTTCAACAAGCTCTCACAGTCGAAGCAAAAGCCGCCCACAAGATAGGGTTAACGCCCAACGCGATAAGCGGCGTAGGCATAGTCTTGGCCTTCCTCTCAGCCGTCGCATACTGGGAATGGAAAACCAACATTTTTTACCTGCTGGTCGCGACGGGTCTTTTGCTACTATCAGGGTTCTGCGACGCTTTGGACGGAGTGGTGGCAAGACTCTATGAGGAAGCCACGGTGTTCGGCGGCTTTCTGGATTCGTTGCTGGACAGATACGCTGATGCCGCTGTGTATCTTGGTATAATCATAAGCGGTTTGTGTGACGTTCTATGGGGCTTAATAGCCTTATCAGGGTCTCTGCTCGTAAGCTACAGCCGCGCCAGAGCGGAAGCAGCGGGGATAGAAATGGAGTCAATCGGCCTTGCCGAAAGAGCAGAGCGTATAATCATACTGGCCGCAGCAAGCATTGCAGCAGTCTTTTGGCAACCGACCACAGCAATGAACATAGGCATAATATTGATAGCAATGCTGTCAAACCTGACCGTCTTACAAAGAAGCCTATACGTTTATGGCAAATTGAAGAAAAAGTCAGGAAACTAGAATCGTCTTCTCGGGCGAGTGCGCCGCTCTTTCTCGGCTCGAACATTCACGATCCCGCGGTGCACGGCGCAGGAAATACAGTATAATTTTGTGTCGAAAGAAGAGGCGATGTACGTGCCTTTCTGGCGAAGCTCTCTGGCCAGCTGTGAATCAACGAAGGAAAGTCGGCGTGTAGACGCCTTCGCCTTGTCACGGGGCACCAGTCGCCCGCAACTGGCACACTGAATTACTCCGCTGCTGCCTTTGCTGCCCTTTGACCTTCCGCGGCTTTTTCGCTTAAACGGCAATTCTCTTGTTACTCCCTCATTCTTGACAACGTGTAAATGTGGTGTCTGCTTTATATATCTGTTCTCAACTTGAGAAGTGTGGCAATGTTGGCTTTTGCATCAATCTTCGGGACGATCTTGCCTTTTGATGATGTGAACAGCGTTGTTACGCCTGGCCCGTGTCCCGAAGTCACACAGTTTGTGTGTACGACTATGCCGACTGACACTGCGCCTTGCTTGTAGATTCTTCCGTAAGAGTGATCTGCGTCCATGATTGCAACCACGTCGCCAAGTCTCAAGTCCTCAAGCCCGTGCTTCTTTATCACGCCTTTGTCGAAAAGCTGGATGTCGTAGTCTCCTGAGTACGTGTGGTTCGTGCCGAGACCTGAACCCATTGTTGCTGCTGGAACGATGTGCGTGACTGGAACTTCGAGCTTGTCACCTTTCGGTTTCGGGTTTAAGGCTTTGAGAAAGCGCGGGTCCATATTCATCACTATTATCTGCGGAAAATCTGGAAGCTTCAAACCTACGCCGAAGGCTTTCACGAGCACCTTGTCGCCGAGCATCAGTTTCTCAAGAGTCTCTGCCTGAAAATCCACCAGCACATGCTCTATTCCGCCATGCTTACCCGTCACGACTCCTTTTGCGCCTTTGGCGTCGCCTGTCACTACCACTGCTTCGTTTCCCACGCATGAAAGCACGTTGAAAGCTGCGTTTGCGCCTTGCCCGAACCGCGGGTCATTCTCCTTGTTTTCCACGCTCACGCCGGGTTCAACGTGATCTGCTTCCCACCCGCAGGCTGGGTCTCCGATTCTGATGTTGTAGGTGATTCCTCCGACGCCTGGCAGAACCATTGGAACTCCTTCAGCTGAAATGTTGTAGACGGATCTTCCGATGACAGGGCTTACAACTTCGCCGAAGACAGAGATTTTCACCAATTTGTCGACGTTTGTCTTTAACATTCTTTTCTCCTCACCTGTGCTGGATGCTCTATTTGACTGGTGCTAATAGGATTTCACTACTTAAGAAGCAGTGTGTGAAACTGGAACATAACAAATCTTAAATGGGTAATGGTTGTTTTGAGTTGAATGAAGTTAAGCCCCAAGAGGCTTATGTTATCGGCGTTGGTTGATGACTATGGCAGACATTGGTTTGAGGTCAAGAATGCTGGTCAAGGACGTTATGAGCAGCCCAGTTGTAACCATTAACGAAAATGCACCGGCAAACAAGGTGGCAGAACTCATGGACAAAAACGATTTGGGCTGCGTAATAGTCACAAGCAAGGAAGGCAAGCCTCTGGGGATACTGACCGAGAGAGATCTCGTCGTCAGAGTCTTGAGTAAAAACGTTATGCCAGATTCTGTGAAAGCCGAGGAAGTCATGACCTCGCCTTTGATCACGATAGAGCCTGATGAAACTATAAGCGAAGTAGCCAGAAAGATGAGCAGACTCAACATCAGACGACTAGGCGTAGTGTACAAGGGAAACCTGATCGGGCTGGTCTCAAGCAAAGACGTCTTGGCAGTGATGCCTGAGCTGATAGAGATCATCCAAGAAAAGGCGCTGATAGAAGGAGAGAACAGAGCCGAAGAAGCAAAGGAAGAATCAGGGCCACTGACCGGCCATTGCGACCACTGCGGAACATGGTCTGACAACCTGCAAGAGATTAACGGAGAGTACATCTGCGAAGACTGCAAGGCTGAACTGGAAAGTGAGGAATGAGAGGCGATCACTTGCGTGTTAAAGAGATTGCTGACGAGAAACATCCATTCATTTATGATGATGACCTCGCCACAAGAGCCCGCGCCATAATCCGAGATTTTGCGTTGAGAATTCTGCCCGTAACAGACAAGAACAAGAGGCTTTTGGGGAAAGTCTCACGCCGCGACATAATGACTATTTCATCCTCCGTTTCGTCCATGCGAGTCAGAGGCGTAGTGACTGAAGCCAAATACGTAGCATCGATAGACGATGATGCCGTTTCAACCATCAGAGAAATGATCCGACACAGTGCATGGTACGCACCTGTGGTAAGTTCGGCCAAAGATGCGACGTATCGAGGAGTCTTGAGCCTAGAAGATTTCATCAGAGCTTCACTGAAAACAAGCCCACAGAGGTTGTCGAAACCAGTTTCAGAAATAATGTGCAAGGATGTCGTGACTTGTACGCCGGACGATGAAGTTTCCAGCGTTTGGCGGCTGATGCAGACCAAGTCCTTCGCTGGACTGCCAGTTGTGAAAAAAGACAGGCTGATGGGCATCGTTTCGCAAAAGGATTTGCTTGAACATGGAACAGCCTTTCCAACGTTCGAATCTAAGAAGGGGCGTTTCCGGGCATCTGTGAAGATTTCCTCGATAATGAAGACGCCTGCCTTGACTGTGGAACCCTCGGCAAAAGCTGTTGATGCTGCCAGAATTATGGTTGAGAAGGACGTTGGAAGAATCCCTGTTAGGGATGCCAAGGGCAGGCTGGTCGGCATAGTTGACCGTGAGGACGTTGTCAGGTTACTGATTAAGTGAGAGGGAAATGAGTGAGCAGAGAAGGTTTTAGAAGGACATTGAGAGAAAAGGGGCAGCTCTCCTTCAAAGCGCATCCTTCGAAGAAACGCGAAGGAGAAATAATGCAGATTGCGAAAACCCCTGTTGTCACAATGGCTCCCACGACGCCAATTCAAGACGCGATACAGATAATGTGCCAAAAAGGATTCCGCCGCATACCAATAGTCAACCCAGGAACAAAATTTCTGGAAGGAATCATAACCGCCACGGACGTAATCAACTATCTAGGCGGTGGAAAGAAGTTTGAGATGATCCAGCAGAAGTTCGGCGGAAACTTTTTCAAGGCCATAAATGAACCCATAAAACTCGTTATGACGCAGCAAGTTGTTTCAGTCAATGTTGCTGCGAAGATAAGCGACGCAATAGAGTTGATGAAAGAAAAAAACCTCGGCGGCTTGCCAGTGGTCGACGACGAAAACCGTGCAAGGGGAATCGTGACAGAGCGAGACATTGCAATATTGTTCGCAGATAGGATAAGCGGCGTCAGAGTTGCCCAGCTGATGTCGGAGACTGTGGTGACTGCTCTTCCTAGAACAACAATATTTGAGGCTGAAAAGACAATGGCCACACAGGGCTTTCGAAGACTGCCTATAGTTTCTGACGGCAAGGTGGTGGGAATCATAACTTCCATGGACATCATACGGTTCTTCGGCTCAGGAGAAGTTTTCAAACACCTGCGGTCAGGAACCATAATACAAGTCTTAAGCACGCCAGCGCTTGAAATAGCCACAAAAGGAGTTTCAACAATCGAGCCAGACGCAGACATCGGCCAGGCGGCAAAAATAATGCAGCAGAAAGACATCGGCGCAGTACCCGTTGTAAAGAATGAAAGACTCGTGGGAATGATAACTGAGAGAGACTTCTTCAAAGTAATAGAGTAAGCTTTTAACAACCTGCCCCACGTTATTCAGTTTGGGAAGAGGCGCCAGCTTGACTGTTGACCTAGTGCTGAGCAACGCGAAAGCCTTCGTAAACAAGGAAACAATGGACTGCAGCCTCGCGATCAATCGAGGCAAGATCTTCAAGATAGGCAAAGAACCAAGCATGCCTAAGGCGGATAGAAGACTCGACGTGAAAGGCTTGCTTGTGCTGCCAGGCATGATAGACGCCCATGTTCACCTTCGCGACGAAGGAAAAGCGTACAAGGAAGATTTTTACAGCGGAACAGCAGCAGCCGCGGCAGGCGGAATAACAACGGTTCTTGACATGCCCAACAACAACCCGGTAACCATGAGCGCAGAAACCCTGAGAAACCGAATGAGCATCGCGAAAAGCAAAATCTTGGTCAACGTCGGCTTTTACTCCGAATTCCCAACAAACATACAAGACATCAGAGGAATAGTTGAGGAAGGCGCGGTGGCTTTCAAACTCTTCATGACCGAACAGGTTGGCGGCTTAGACATTGATGATGACAATGCTCTGTCTGAAGCATTCAAGATCGCGAAGAAACTGGGAGCACTTGTGGCTGTTCATGCGGAAGACAAGGTCTCGCTCAAAAGTGCGGAAGACAGATTGAAACATGCTAACCGGAATGATATCGGAGCGTTTCTCGAAGCCCACTCCGAGGACGTTGAAATGAAGGCTGTCAAACGTCTACTGAGCATTGTCAAGCAAAGCGGACCGCACATACACTTCTGCCATGTCAGCACGGGAAAGGGACTGAAGGCAATAATTGAGGAAAAGAAAACTGGGATGCAAGTAACCTGCGAAACAACGCCACATCACCTGCTCCTGTCAAGCGAAGAGTTCAAGCGAGTCGGAACTTTGGCGTTGACAATGCCGCCAGTTCGCGAAAAACCGCAGATCAACGCGCTTTGGAGCGGCATAGAAAAAGGTTGGATTGACACCATAGGCTCCGACCATGCGCCACACACCTTAGTTGAGAAGAAAAGCGAAATAGTCTGGAACGTCAAGGTGGGCATACCGGGACTGGAAACAACCCTTCCTTTACTGCTCACAGAGGTTAAAAGAGGAAGATTGTCCATAGCTGACGTAGTCAGGTTGATGTCAGAGAAACCTGCTGAAATTTTCAAACTCAAAGGCAGAGGCGGCCTGATAGAAGGAAACAACGCGGACATCACCGTCGTAGATCTGAGAAGCAGAGGCAAGATTGACTCGTCGAAGTTCCATTCAAAAGCCAAGTATTCACCATTCGATGGGCGGCCTGTGGAAGGAAGACCTGTTAAGACGTTCGTTGGCGGTCAGCTCGTCATGGACGAAGGAGAAGCTGTCGCTCAAGGTGGAAGTGGAGACATTATTCGGAGAGAATAACTCTTGAAGTTTGTCGCCGACGGAATGCTCGGAAAACTGACCCGTTGGCTTCGCATGCTAGGACATGATGTGAAGTACTCAGTTGAGTTTGACGATGTGCAGTTGTTGATGATGGCCAAGAAGGAAAAAAGAGTGCTACTCACGAGGGATTTAGCTCTCTATCAGCAAGCTACGGCAAGGGGAATTGATGCGTTGTATTTGGAAGGAGAGACGGAAGGAGAAAGACTTGCAGAGCTCGCTAGAAGATACGGCATCTCGCTGAACATAGACATGGCAACGTCGAGATGCCCAAAATGCAACGCCAAAGTAAAACCAATATCAAAAGAAAAAGCAGGCCACAAGGTTCAAAAGAACACGTTCACCAACTACAACGAGTTCTGGCAATGCCCGAAATGTAGGCAAATCTACTGGCAAGGGGCTCACTGGACGAAAATCAGAAAAACCCTCGACACTGCAAGAGAGAACCTGAAAAAGTCGATGCAGAAAGTGACATCAACCTCCATTCGCAAGTCTTAATAGGAGAAAGGCGAAAACAGAACAAACGGTGATTGTCAGTGAACGTTCAGAAACCCTCTCGCGAATTGTCAATTGACGAGACTCTGACATGGACGTTTGACCTTTACTTCAGGAATTTCGCCGCGTTCTTTGTGCCGATGATTATTGCAGCAGTGGTTACAGGAGTTTTTGGCGCGTTCCTCTCTGATTACATCTTACACATGCCACCGCTCGATACGGGAGCCTCATCTCAAGAGGTGTGGAATTGGCTTTCCACCTATCTGCCAGGGTTGTTGATTATGGCGTTCACTCTGGGGATGTTGTCATGGATAGTGAGCACGACAGCAAGCGGAGTGGTTGTGAAGTGCACATCAAACTCGATAGAAAAAGGAACCGCGAACCTCGGGAAAGCCTTCAGTTCGGCTGTAACTAGGCTTCCTTCACTGCTGGTGGCTGGATTCATTTATGCGATACTCGTAGGAGCAGGTCTTATCGCGCTGATAATACCCGGCATAATACTTGCCATAATGTTTTCCCTCAATGTTCCTGCGATCATGATTGAAAATGCCGGACCCCTCGGCAGCATGTCAAGAAGCAGAAAGCTCGTGAGCGGCCGCTGGCTGAAGACCTTCACACTGCTTTTGATAATAATACTGATAGTTGGGCTAATATCTTTCGTAGGAAGCTTGATGGCAGCTCCATTCGGAATCTTCAGTTTGTTGGCAAGCAGCATCATATCGGCCTTTGTGGAACCTATTCTCCCAATATCGCTGGCAGTCTACTATTATTCGATGCTCGGTAGAGAACAGCAGCAGCGTGTTCCTCCGCCGCCTCCTCCACCGTTCTAGAAGAGACAAAAGAAAAGATGAAGTTTGGAAAATGCTCAGGATTCTTTCAGAAGCCACTTCAACGGAATGTCCTGATAAGTGCCGTCTGGCAACGTTCGCCTGATGGTCATCGGCAAAACGCCCGCTTCAAGCTCCTTCAAAGCTATGTCTATTGGACTTGAAATGCCTCCGGAAAGGTCGATGAGTATGGGCGCACCCATGGAAATCTGCAACGCTCTGGCTCCCACTATTCTTGCCTTTTCGAAACGCGTGACTTTGGGCGGACCGACTACGACCTTCTCTTTCCCCGACGTGTTCTAATACTCTCCAGCGCCTGGAGGCATGCCTCCCGGCGGCATTGGAGGACCTTTCGTCTTTCCAGCTGCGATTACGTCGTCGATTTTCAGAATCATCGTCGAAGCTTCGGTTGCCGATTTTATTATCTGCTTCTTGACGGCCAGCGGCTCGAACACTCCGGCTTCGGCCATGTCTTCAACTTTGCCGTGGTTGACTTCTATTCCTGCCCATTTTTCGCCTTTCTCATGCCCTGCTCTCAGTTCGGACAATATGTCAATGGGATCCAGACCCGCGTTTTCTGTCAGCGTCATTGGAACAGCCTCGAGGGCTTCTGCGAAACCCTTTACCGCAAGTTGTTCTCTTCCTGGCAGGGTTTCCGCGTATTTTCTGAGCACGCGTGAAACCTCAAGCTCTGGTGAGCCGCCTCCAGCGACTACTTTTGGTTCTTCAACTACGTCTCGGACTACGCACAGGGCGTCGTGGAGTGAACGTTCGGCTTCGTCTACTATGCGGGTTGTTCCACCTCTTATCAAGATCGTAACGGCGCGTGGGTGCTTGCAGCCTTCTACAAAAGTCATTTTATCGTCGCCTATTTTGCGCTCTTCAACAAGGTTCGCGTAGCCCAAATCCTCTGAGCTTATGGCGTCAAGGCTGGTGACTATTTTACCGCCTGTGGCTTTGGCGAGTTTCTCCATGTCGGACTTTTTGATTCTTCGAATGGCAAGTATTTCCTTTCTTGCCAAGAAGTGCTGAACCATGTCGTCAAGGCCTTTCTCGCACAGTACAACGTTTGCGCCTGCTGCGACTATCTTGTCAACCATTTCGCGCAGCATTCCTTCCTCCTGTTTCAGGAAACCTTCCATCTGTTCTGGGCTGTCGATGTTGATTTTGGCGTCGAACTCGGTCTTCTCAATTTCAAGCGGGCAGTCGAGCAGGGCTATTTTGGCTTTTTCCACACGTTTTGGCATGCCTGAATGGGCAACGTCCTTGTCCAAGACTATGCCTTGGATGAGCTTAGTCTCTCTTATTGATTCGCCTGCCTTCTTTTCAACTTTGACATCGTCCACGTCAACCTTATATGAGTCACCTTGCTTTTCTGCCACTTGGAAAATTGACTTGACTGCTAAGTCCGCCAAGTATTCCCTGTGTTCGGCCACGAGTTTGCTTGCCATGGAAGTCATTGCGGCTTTCTTCATGTATTCCTGCGTGTTAAGGTCAACGGGTATTGCCATCTTCTCCAAGATTTCAAGTGCCTTTTCTTGGGCTTTCTTGTAGCCGTCGATTATGATTGTTGGGTGAACGTTTTTCTCAATGAGCTCCTCTGCCTTGTTCAGCAGTTCTCCGGCTATTATCACGGCGGTTGTGGTTCCGTCTCCGGCTTCGTTGTCCTGGGTTTTTGCTACTTCGACCATCATCTTGGCCGCTGGATGTTGAATGTCCATCTCGTCCAATATCGTGCGTCCGTCGCTCGTTATGGTCACATCGCCGAAGCTGTCGACAAGCATTTTGTCCATGCCTTTCGGTCCCAGGCAGCTTTTGACGGTTTCAGCCACTATTTTCGCAGCCATAATATTCGTGTGCAGCGCTTCCTTTCCTCTTGAGCGGTTTGAACCCTCTTTTAATACCAATACTGGCACGCCGCCAGCCGATGGTGATGACAAACTCAAACAAACCTCCTTTTGTGCGTTCACAATGAAAACAGCCTTACAATATAAGTTTTTCTACATTAGTGGGCTGAAAGTTAGATTTTGCACCGTGAATCTCCAGAAAATGGGTGCCAGCTTGGTTTGAGCGTTGTTTTCAAGCCGGACCCAGTCAAGACTATGACGGTCTGATCTTTCTTTGATGCCTCTTTCAATTCAAGTTGTCTCCTATAGCCTGCATAGGCAACTGCCGAGCTGGGCTCGACAAAGAAGCCTTTCCTCGCGAGTTCTTCGAAAGCATCTAGTATCTCGTCTTCCTCAACCATTACGGCGTCGCCTTTTGCTTCCTTCAGCTGTTTGGCCATGAGGTCTAAGAGTGGGGGATTCACGCTTACTAGTGCATCAGCGATGGAAGTGATTTTTTCAGGCGGATGATAATCCGAGTTCTTGAGACGATGATAAAGCGGAGAAACTTGGCGCGTTTGACAGGCTACTACGTGGGGCATAGTCTCTATCACATCGGACTCAACTAGGTGTTTGAACCCGCTCAACACTCCTAGCAACAGAGTTCCAGCGGAAACAGGCAAGTAGAGCAGTTCAGGTGCACGCCAGCCGAGCTGTTCGGCTATTTCGTAGGCAAGGCTTCTTATGCCGTCTCTGAATAGGGGGTGAAGTATGTGTCCACCGTAGAACTTCCGCTCTTCAGGTTTCTGCGCTTCTTCTGCGACCTTGCTTCGGCTGCCTGAGACTTTGACGACTTCGGCGCCGTAGAACTGGATTTGGCTGAATTTTTGTCCTGAAACATTTTCTGGGACGTAAATTTTTGCTTTCAGTCCCGCGCGGGTAGCGTACGCGGCCATTGAGGCTCCTGCGTTGCCTGATGAGTCTTCGGCAATGTAGCCTTCTGCGTTTTTTATCAGTTTGTGCAAGGCGGACGTTAGTGTTGTTGAGCCTCTGTCTTTGAAGGAGCCTGTTGGGTTTTGACTTTCAAGTTTGAAATGGATGTTGCTTGTGAAACTCACTAGTGGTGTCCAGCCTTCGCCGAGGGTCACGATTTCCAACTTCTTTACGTATGGGAAGAATTTTGCGTAGCGCCAGAGGCCGTGGTTTTGCCTGTAGATTTGTCCTGCATCGAATTTTCTGTTTTGTCCGACAATTAGCGGCTGACCGCACGCTGAGCATTTGAAATTTAGTGGATTTGAGGATGGTTTGTGGCACGTTGAGCATTTGATTTCATACTGCATTGACAGCGACTGCTCCGTGGTTTGATAGAAAGTTGCTGGTATTTAGCTTTAGAGATTGTGTTGTGTCAAGGAAACTATTTATATCGTAACGGTGTCGTCTTATTTTTCTAATCGAAAATCGGGGGCAAGGCAGTTTGAAGAGGATAATTGTCTGTTTGAAGCAGGCGGTTGATGTTACGCAGTTGAAGGTTGATCCGGCGACTAGGCAGTTGATTACGGCGAGTACGCCTAGGAAGATGAGTGATTTTGACAAGAACGCCTTGGAAGAGGCAGTTAGGGTTAAGGAGAAGAATGCGGGTGTTGAGGTGGTCACGGTGACTGTGACTTCTGAAGAGGCTAAGACGGTTTTGAGGGAGGCGTTGGCGATGGGCGCGGACAAGGCTTACGTTGTGTTTGAGCCAAGCCTGCAGGATGTTGACACCTTGGGCACAGCGCATATTTTGGTTGAGACCATAAAGAAGATCGGGGAATATGATTTGGTTTTGTGCGGTGAGTCTTCTCTGGACAGTTTCAGCGGACTTGTCGGCTCGAGGGTGGGGGAGTTGTTGAGCTTGCCGCAGGTGACTTCTGTCAGGAAGCTTTCAGTTGAAGGTGACGCTGTTGTGGGCGAGAGGACTCTGGAGGAGTCTGTTGAGACTGTTAAGGCGAAGTTGCCTGCTTTGGTGACGGTTACGCGGGAGATCAATCAGCCGAGGATTCCGTCTTTGATGATGATTATGAAGGCTTCGAAGAAGGAAATAGTCACGTGGACGTTGGCGGATTTGGGTGTTGATAAGGAGAAGTTGGCTTCGAAGATTGAGGTGGTTGAGGTTTTGGCTCCTAAGACGGAGCGGAAGAGGATTAGGATAACGGGTGAGAATGCGGCGGAGATTGCGGACAAGTTGGCTAAGGCGTTGATTCAGGAAGGCGTGGTGAAAAGGTGATCTGGGATGAGTGAGGGTAAGGGTGTTTGGGTTTTTTCTGAGAATGCTGATTTGATGTTGGAGATGCTTGGGAAAGGCCGCGAAATAGCGGACAAGCTTGGGTCGAAGCTTGCGGCTGTTGTCGTCGGAAGCAACGTAGCTGACAGGGCGAATGAGCTGTTGAAGTATGGAGCGGACAAGGTTTACTTGGTTGATAATGCTGTGTTTGGGCGTTTTCAGGCTGAAGCCTACTTGGGTGTTTTGTATAATCTGGTTGTGAATTATAAGCCTGAGACGGTGTTGATTGGTTCGACGAAGAATGGTAAGCCTTTGGCGGCTAGGCTTGCAACTCGGCTTGAGGTTGGCTGTGTGCCTGACTGTTCGAGGCTGGGCGTTGATGAGAAGGGCAGGCTCGTGGGTGAGAGGATCACGTATGGTGGAAATGCGGTTGCAAAGCTGACGTTCAAGACGAAACCACAGATTGTTACCGTTCCTTCCAGAGCGTTTGAGAAGCCTCAGCCGAAAGACGGAAGTGGACAGGTGATCAAGTTGGATGCGAAGGCAGAGCAAGCCAAGACTGAGGTTGTGGAGACTAAGCCGCTCGAAACTTCGAATGTGAGGATTGAGGAGGCTGAGGTCATTGTTAGTTGCGGGCGGGGTTTGGAGAAGAAGGAGGACAGGGCGTTGCTGGACGAGTTGGCGGGAGTTTTGTGCGGGCAGGTTGGGTGTTCGAGGCCTTTGGCTGAGGACCGGAAGTGGTTTAGCGAGTGGGTTGGGTTGAGTGGGCATAAGGTTAAGCCAAAACTGTATATTGCTTGTGGAATTTCGGGTGTGATTCAGCACGTGGCGGGCATTCGTGATGCGAAGGTGGTTGTGGCGATTAACAAGGATGAGCAGGCACCCATTTTCGAGGTTGCAGATTACGGAGTGGTTGGCAATCTGTACGAGATATTGCCAGCGCTGAAAGAGGCCTTGAAGAAACAGCTACAGTAGGCTTGTCGCAGTTTTCTCACTGCATCTTCAGGAAAAGGCTTAAGGTTGTCTAATCTTGCCTTTTTGGCGACTATTCTCTCATGTATCCTTTCGTCAATGAGACTCATACCTGAAACTGTGCCAGAAACGATATGCATAAATATCGTTTTTCTCACCAACTGGCTTTCCCGATATGACCTGATACCAAGCTGACCCAGAGAATGTCCGCCAGACATCAAAAAGTGACCTTGAGAAAAACAGAGCGACAAGAGTAAATAGTGAGGAAGGAAAATTGCTGCATATGAAGGACCCACAATGAAAACAACAAAGCCTAGGTTGCCTAGATGCCTCCTTTGCGGAAAGTCTCTAGAGACAGTATATGAAAATGAATATTGGACTTATACGTTTGACCAGAAAACAGGAACATATAAAGGTGATCTGGTTGACGCTGAGATTCGCTGCCCCCAGTGCAACGCATCTGTTAGAGACAGATTCCCAAAGGGAGCATGCAACTATCCTGTTGTGAAAGACTGAAGAGAAAGCTCGCTAAGTTTAATAACCGAAAACCTACATGAGGAGAATAGCAGGTAAGGCTGCAAGATTGATGAGAGACAGCATGACTAACGAAGTGGGCGCGCACATCTTTGTATGCACAAACAAGTCAGAGCCTGAGTGCCTTCAGCGAAGGCTTTTTGGGACCAGCAAGTTGTATGCAGATGATGCCTTGATGACAAGATCTGGCGACTTGCTGTTTCTTCTCAACATCACCTCAAACGTTCTCCATGGCATTTTTCGGGCAAAATCTAATGGCCGAAAAGACATTGCCCCCGAAGCTTGGAAAGGTAAGTATCCATATCAGGTTGAGATTGAGCCTCTTGGCAACGTTCAGACTATTGAAAACGCAAAGAAGACGCTTCAGAAACTAGGCATAGAATGGCACAAACCCTTGACTGAGCCGATGACCCAGCAATTGCTGGGGTTGTTTGCACCGAACGGATCAAGATTAATCAAACGGACAGTAGAGAGTACTCCATGGGGCCTGTTAGCACCTGAGAAGACTCGGACGAGACAAGGCCGTATGAACGCAATCAAAGCAACGAACATGCCTCATGAAGAAAAGCCAACGCTCGAAGCAACAACGTTATGGGACTACCCTAGACAAAGCTATGGGAAAACTCCTAAAGGGAACAACAAATACCCAGGTGTTACTCCGGCCTTCATCATTTGGAACTTACTCCAAAGATATACTGACCCCAATGATTTGGTTCTGGACCCTATGTGCGGTAGTGGCACGACCATAGATGTCTGTACTGAAGAGGGCCGCAGAGTCATCTGCTATGATATTGCACCAACTAGACCAGATATACTGGAAAATGACTCACGGACCATCCCTCTTCCAGACGACCATGTGGACATGATGTTTGTTGACTCACCTTACGGAGACAACATAAGGTATAACGACAATCCCAATTGCATAGGCAAGATTTCAAGCGAGACTGAAGATTTCTATGCAGAACTGGAAAAAGTGATCAAAGAATGCCATAGGGTTCTGAAGCCTGGAAAAGTCATCGGATGGTTAATTGGAGATCAATGGGTTAAAAAGAAATTCACACCAGTTGGCTTCAGGGTCTATGAGATACTCGGCAGATATTTTGAAACCGTAGATGTTATTTGCGTGGTTCGAAGAGGACAGTCATCTAACACGGGCATTTGGTATAGCCGGGCACGGCGTTTTAACTTCTTCCTCCGAGGCTTCAAATATCTGTTTATCATGAGAAAACCTTCAGGTACAGTAATTGAAGCAAAGAAGAGAACGGTGAAATGGGCATATTATGATAGAGACAAAAGTAAGGCAGACTCCTCGTAGTTGCTGAGGGTGGTCTGTTGAAACTAAATGATTTAATAACACTCTACGAAAAGAAGAAAGCGACATACGGAAATAACGCATACAAGCACGTTTCTGAACTTCTTGGGCAAGCAAAGGAAATTCACAAGCAAGATTGGTTGAAAAAGCCAACCCCAAACAAAGACCATGAACAATCATGGAGAGCTTTCAAAGGAAAGAACTTGGAGAAGCTCGTTGTTCACATAATCAAGGATGAAGTCGAGAATCTGGGACTGAAAATAGTCGATGGAAATAAGTTGGAGAAGACCAATAGCAACAACCTGCCATTTGAGCTAAGTTCGGTCAAACACAATTTGCTCGTTGATTATGGCGAGTTCGGCTCACATTTGCCAGATGTTGATATCGTGATTTATGATCCCAAGACTTGCAAGATTGTAGCAGTCATATCGAGCAAGGTAACGCTACGGGAAAGAATTGCCCAAACAGGATATTGGAAAATCAAACTCTCAAGAGACAAAGTTACAGAGCACATAAAAGTATTCTTCATAACACCAGATGAAGATGGCACTTTAACTACAAGGATTCCAGCGAAAAAGGGAAGAGCTATAGTCGAAGTGGACACTGACGGAAGCTATGTGATGAGCGAAAGAGCGGTTGAAGAAAGCGCCAAGGTCAAAATGTTCGACAAGTTCATGGACGACTTAAAGAAAACACTAGCGCTCAGCAAGAAGCCATAGTCTATGTGTAGAGTGGTGGGGTCGTTTTATTTGTATGGTATGTATTCTTTTCC
>JALHSY010000233.1 GCA_022865455.1 Candidatus Bathyarchaeota archaeon | reverse complement strand
TGGTGCCGAGGGCCGGGTTTGAACCGGCGACAACCCGGTCTTCAGCCGAGCGCTCTCCCAGGCTGAGCTACCTCGGCAAAGTTGGCAATTCAAGAAGAGAGGCAAATGTGCTTTTAAGGTTTCTGAATTCGTCAGCAGATAAGGTGGGTGCAAGCTTCATCTTCCATGCTGTTGAGGTAGGAGAAGGGAGATGAATGAGTTTGCTTACTTGCACCCGACTTGGGACTGGGCGGTTTGGAAATAAAAATCTTATGAAACATTGTTTCAGGCAAGTCAGATTCAGAATCATAGTGTATGATACGTCGAAAAGGGAAACACTCCTTAAAAGGTTTGAAACGAACGCTCTTGACGTTGAAGGGGTAAAGCATGAAAAAAAAGAAAGCAGTAGTAACAGTTGAACTGGTTGACGAAAGCAGCGAGGAAGAAAACTCGAAGATCGCACAGGAACTGCTTGACTGGTTCCGAGAGGACGCGGTTTCGATTCCATGGGTCAAAAAGGTGGAAGACGTAACCGTGAAAGACGAGTGAACGCCTAGAGCCGCAGATAGTGCGTCAAAAAGTAGCCGAGGGAAGCAAACACTAGGACGCACAAGAAAATCAAAACACTGTTGATCGCTCGTTTCTCTTCATGCTCTCTGTCAGTCTCCAAGTTTTCTTTGCTCTCCTGTGGTTTCAGTTCTCTGAGTTTTTAGTGAAAGGTTTTATGAAGCGGGAATAAGTATTTCAAATCCTACAGCAAATATTATGAAAGCTGAAACTGAAAATCAGAACACAAGAAAAGGCCGGGCCCGTAGTCTAGTTGGTTAGGACGTCGCCCTCACGCGGCTTTCAAGCGCCGAAGGAAGCGGCGAAGATCCCCGGTTCGAGTCCGGGCGGGCCCACCTGTACCGCACGTCGACTCAAGATTTCTGCAATGCGCACACACAAGGGTCAAATGCGTCTCTGCAGCGCCTACCCCCTCCCTTATATAGATTGAACTTCTGGAGGGCACTGGAGCGTCATGTTTGTGCTTGGAAGGCTATGTGTCTTTTTGTTGTACGTGTACGCAAAAAGGTTTATTAAATATCAATATTTGCTATATAGACTAGACCGGTGGAAAAATGCAAAGAAACCCAGTTGCGCTGAGAAGAGACGATGAAGAATGCTCCCTCACGGAAGGCGGCAGTGACTGCTTGTGCGACGAATGCGGAAAGCCCTTCCAAAAGCCAATACTTGCAACTATCATGTCCCAAGGTTCCAGCCAAAGATACTATGCCTGTCCGCGATGTCTCACGAAGGTCGGTGAAATGAAAACTAAAGAAAAAGAAGAAAGCAAGGAGACTGCGCCGACTCTGGATTTGAAGAAAGGCGGAGCAAGGCTGGAGAATGATGTGAAATGCTGGCAATTCTTAGGCTACTTGAAGAAACGCCCGAAGGACACGCCGATCCCAGACGAATGCTTAACCTGCGGCAGAATGGTCGAGTGCCTATACATTCAGTGAAGTTCCGAAGCTCTTAAAGAGGCGGATTTTGCGCTCTCGGCGCGTCAAGTGAGCAGATTCAGCGACCGTCAAGCGAAGGCATAAGTACGCAGTTTGAACTCTGTCATTAGGGAGACTTGGCGCTGGCTTGCTTCCGCTTAAGGATTTGAACCGGTCTTCAACCACTCCGCACGTGAATCGTCTCTTATTGATCGCAAACATAATCATTTTTGCCGTTCTATGGCTTTCAAGCCAGAACATCTTCCTTGATGAGAGATTTTCAAACACGGCCGGCAACGAGTTCATAATGGTTCCGAATGAAATAATCCATGGGCAGCGGCTCTACACTCTTATCACGTCGATGTTCATGCATGCGGGCTGGATTCACCTGTTAGGCAACATGCTTTATCTCTACATTTTTGGCGACAATGTTGAAGACGCCTTCGGCCATCTCAGTTATTTGCTCTTCTACATAATCTGCGGGTTGGCAGCGGCTTTTGCACACATAATGAGCCTTACGAACCCTGCGGACTTCTATGTCGCCGTTCTCGGCGCTTCAGGAGCAATTTCTGGGGTTTTAGGCGCTTACGTCGTGTTGTACCCCAAGGCAAGAATCGTATCCCTAGTGGGCTATGTAATATTGCCCATACCCACAATTCTTTTCTTAGGCTTCTGGTTTGTCATGCAGTGGCTTTACGGATTATTCGACGCTTCAGGCGGAGTAGCCTATTGGGCGCACGTGGGCGGATTCATCGCAGGGATGATTTTAGCTGTTAGTTTCGGGTTGAAAAGAAAACGGGCCAGAGAAGCGCGACTCCGTTTGTAGTGTGAGAGTGTTTTGGGGTCTGCCCGTCATAAGTTCCTCATCTGCATAAATCAGACTGGGACGGCTACATCATCCCCC
>JALHSY010000232.1 GCA_022865455.1 Candidatus Bathyarchaeota archaeon | reverse complement strand
CCCGCCTCATCTATTTGAGTGAGTCTGTTCCCTATCTTAACATCAAAAGCGTCGGATACAGAGTGTGCAGGATCTGTGGAAAAAATCAGCGTTTTCTCGCCATGCCTCGCCGTCCAGAGTCCGATCGCCGCGGAAACGATGGTTTTTCCGACCCCGCCCTTCCCCCCGCAGAATACGAATCGTACATCCCTTCCTAAAAGATCTTGAAGTGACATTTTGCCTTTGCTTATCCCAATATGTTTATCCTTTTGTTGAGGTTCGTTCTGTTTATTCGATTGTTCATTTGCAGCTTGTTGCCTAGTTCTCCGTTTCTTTTCTCGTACTCCTCTTTTGTTATTTCACCTAGCTCATAGAGCAGCCTGTTCTCCTTTATTTTGTTAGTAATCTTTTCGTGGCTCTCCTTTTCTTTAATATCCTCAACATGATCTAATATTGTTTCCATGAGCCAGATCATGTCAAATGGCGGTATGGAGATACCGAGCATTCGCAGAAGGATGTCGTCTATGAGAAAGGGCATTCGTTTCGCCTATTTCTTGGTGGTTTCCATGCCCTCTGCCCCGATTTTTATGTAAACAAAATTGTATGGTGCCCATGGTCCGCTATACAGAAGTTTTAGCATTGGGTATTTTTCCTGCAGGCTCATCACCTCGTTTGAAAATGTGTTTATGTCTTCTTTGTTGACCAGAAATGATGCGTTTAAGATCAGCCTGTCGCTGAATAAGTCGCCTGCGACTGTTTGCTTTGCAATGGTGCTTAGCGACGCTAAAATGTCTGAAGCGTATTTCTTTCTTTTTCCTGGGTCAGCGAACACGATGTCTCCGTTTAGAACTACTTTTACTCCTAGTTCAACCATGTTGTCCACCAGCCTTAGACATTCTCGTGTGGGCTCGTAAGCCTTTGTCAGTAGGCGCCCCAATACTCTTTCGTTTTTTGTCGTGGTGCCAAATTCTGCCGGTACAACCGTATGGTTCTCCATTACCTGCCTTAAAACTGCTTCATGCCGCCTTATGTTGTCCTCGGTCATTTCATAATCCATCATGGGAGAATTGCTAACTACGGCTGCGATGTCTCTATGTGGAATGGTGTAGACCCCCTCATCGTTCATTCCTATTTGTCCAAAGCTTTTTTCTTCGTCACACGGTATCACACAATAGAAATATTTTCCCTCTTCCTCCCTTCTCTTCTCCTTTTTCTCAGCTTTTTTCAAAGCCTCTAAGCGTGCGTTCTCCAAAAATTCCGTGATTTCATGTGAGAGCTTGACTGTTTTTTCGTAGCCTGTTGACTCAAAGCTTTTGTCTGCATCCATCAGCATCTCATTTATTTTCTTCATTGTTTCAGGAGCGTATATGGATGCTTTTCTCTCGATCTCTTCCACTGCTTTTTTCACGCCACATAATGCGTCCTTTGCTTTCTCCTGTCTTTCCTCCTCTAACCTTGTTTTCTCTAACAGGGGCTTTTCAATTTCTCTTCTGCGCGCCACCAACTCGGTCCATTTTTTCAGCCTGAGTATCTGCTCGTTTTCCTTCAGCTTCCTAATCCTTTCCCTTTCTCTCCTGAACCGTTCTTCTCGCTCTCTCAACCTCTTTTTCCTAAGCTCCACGTATTTTTCCTTTGTCAATTCAAGTGATCTCCTTAATGATCAGTTCTTGCTGTAAGTATTGGTTCAAAAGTTTGCGAGTTTGAATATGTTCATCAATTATGCTTCTTATTCTCGGTTCAGCGTTTTTGACGGGGACATATACCTTTTCCTTGCCATTCTTCTCAATGGCTAATAATCCTTTATCTTTTAGTGACTGAAGCAGGGGATAGATGGTTCCTGGGCTGAGTAACACGTTGAATTCCAGATGTATGTTTCCTATTATTTCGGTTCCGCACATGGGTTTCTTTTGGAGAAGAGCAAGGATTAGGGTCTCTAGATTGTCTTTCACCATTTTTTCGATGGATTTGCCTGACAACTTGGATTTGTCGATGAGGTCCCCGGAGAGAAGTGTTAGGTCGCTGGTTGTGAGTTGAAGGTGGTTGTGATGAGTTGCCAGTTGCTTGATTATTTCTGGGTTGAGTTTAGTAACATCGTAAGTGCACAAGCAGTTAATGGAGTGCCTTTTGCTAAGCTCGTTTATGTAATGTTCCCTCTCTTCAATTCCAGCATGTTCCTGATTAGGTGTTGATCCAGCGTCTACAATGACCCGCAGTTTACAGCTCTTTTCGTTTTCAAGGTCCTTGATTTCTTCTGGTTTGATAACTTCTAATTCAACATTCATGGAGCTGAATTCTTGAATAAGGGATGTGGGGTCACCCGTGGTTACATACACTGCCTTTTCACCTTTTCTAATAGAGGCCAAGAAGGCTCTTTGAATTGAGTATTTATCAACCTTTGATGTGTATAAGTGAAGGGTATGGTTTAGGCCGCTAAGACTTGTGTTAGACCGTGACTGCGAGTGGGCTGGGTTCAAGGCGCCTCATCCTCCAAACCATAATGAT
>JALHSY010000043.1 GCA_022865455.1 Candidatus Bathyarchaeota archaeon | reverse complement strand
TCGTGAGAAGAAAACGCTTCGGAAAGAAGGAAGCGAAAGAGCAGTTCATCCTAGGCTTTCTAGGGTCATGCGTCCTTCTGTCAATGGAGATGTTCGCCACGTCAATGAACTTGTGGAATTATGTCCCCAGAAACTGGCCCGCAATTCTGTGGCCCACCTACTTCGTAGCCATACTTTTTGGTTACCAACTGCTTAGACTCGTAGAAAAGGTCTTCCCATAGCGTGCGCTCTCGTTATTTTGCTGGCCTTTTGGTTCGGTTAGATGAAAGCTTCCTCCTACACTTCCGAAAATATGATGAAGTCGCTAACTCTGCGTTCATCCCTCTCAAATCAAAGAAGAAGAGGGGCTGCGCGGGAGATGGCCATTCATTCTAGAAGTCGATAGACTGCTGCCGCCAGAAGGGCTCCTGTTATTGGGGCTAGCCAGAACAGCCAAAGCTGACTAAGTGCAGTACCGCCGACTATTATGGCTGGTCCCAAGCTTCTAGCAGGGTTCACCGATGTGCCAGTTATTGGTATTCCGACGAGGTGAATTAGAACCAAGCTTAGTCCGATTGCCACGCCAGCGAAGCCTTTCGGAGCCTTCTCGCTGGTTGAGCCATGGATGACGAGTAGAAATATGAAAGTCAAGACGACTTCAGCAGTGAACGCGGATACAAGCGAGAATCCTCCAAGAGAGGCATTATCATAACCGTTCTGACCGAGACCGTAAGCTGCTAGGCTGTAGTTGGGATTCCCGAGCGCAATCATGTAGAGAACTGCTGCGCCAATCGTGGCTCCCACGCATTGGACGATTATGTAGGCGACAGCGTCTTTCGCTTTCATTTTGCCAGCAGCAAGCATCGATATGGACACGGCAGGGTTTATGTGGCAACCAGAAATGCTTCCGATGGCATACGCCATGGCAAGTACAGAGAGGCCGAAAGCAAAGGATATTCCCACTAAACCTATGCCGCGTAGACCCATTAGCGAGTTGGCGAGCACGGCACTTCCGCAACCCATAAAGACTAACACGAATGTGCCGATAAGTTCGGCAAGATATTTCTTCACGTCAACATTTCCACTCATTTGAAGACCTCGTACGGGTATAGGCAAGCACGGTCTTCTGTTCTCTGCGTTTATACTAATATTGATTTCGACGAAGTGAAACATGCGCATTAGGGTTTGGTTTGATTGTGGTAGAGTCTTATCCCGCAGACAGTCTCATTCTTGCAGTTTCAGCTTCTCGAGAGGGGGACGCTCCTTTAGCTTGATTCCGTTATCTTCAGCGAATACGACGAAGTTATGAACGAAATCATCAGCTGAGCTGATAGTCTCATCAAGGCTCAGGCTGGTCCAGTCCATGGGCTTCCTAGCGATTTTCTCATAGTCTCCCGGAAGTTTCTCGAACTTGAAGGCTTCGGACAGGCCGCCGAGAATAGTCGTAGTTGACGAATTCTTTGTTGAGTATGGTCGTTAGAAGGTTGAATTCCATCAGCACCTCCATTACAAAACCTGGAATTTGTGCCGTACATTTATTTCCATTAGCGCGCGCGTCTTAGTTGCGTCTCTTGTCTGAATCCCCGGCTCATGCCTTGTTTCATTGCCGTGAGAATGCTTTCCCTTAGTTCGTCGTAGCAGGCGCCAAGTCTCTGGGCATCATCCTTTGACATCCCCTGTAAAATGAGCTGGCCTTCAAAGGCTTTTCTTGTTTTTCTCACTCGCCGACCTAATGTGAGATAGGTCCAGAAAAGGGAGAGGAGCATGCGTACCAGACTAGGAGCGGATTTGATTAATGACGCAAGGACCTGGGGGGCGCTCATTTTCAACTCTTTCTCCGTCAACGATTGAGCTACTACTCTTCTTCCTGCTCTTCCTTTTCATGTTTTCTCTTGTCAAAAGCTCGCGAGATCTCTTCGCCTATGTCTGCCCTATGGCCTCCTCCGCCGATGCCCTTCATCATTTCTCCCAAGCTTGTGAAAGTCTTCATATAGTCTTCAGTCATTTTGACTGCCACCTGTTCGGGCATCCCCCCATTCTTCAGCTCTTTATAATAGGCTGCGGCTGCTTTGCCCATGCTCCTTCCTGCTTCCTCAGAGAAAACTGATGCCAGGATGCTCTTTATCAGACCGGGAACTTGAGTAGAAACGGCACTCAGTATCTCTTTGACTTCCTCTGCCTCGTTCTTCTCATCCTTTTCTTCCTTGTCAACCATACTCTTTCACCCCCTGAGTTTCTTTTTGAAGCTTATTTTTCTTGCCTAAAGGAATATAGGACTGGTCACTCTACTTAGATATTCTGCGAAAAAGTGGTCAGCCCACTGGCCACATCTAGATACACGCCTACCGGTTCGCGTCTAGAGTCCAATATAGTCAACAATTTAAGCTCTGACACAACTATTATTTCAAACTGCGTGCATGCTTGGAAAGAGAGATTGATTTGAGCCGACAAGAAGACTCTGCTTCAAGTGGTGAAGAACTCAGCAAGAAACTTGATCAAATACTGCAGAGACTGGATCTTCTAGAGAGATCGATTCTAGGGAAGCCTGAGTACGAAAGCTTGGCAACCACACTGCAGTTGACGAGACTCGGCATAGGAATGTATGGAGAGCCATTGAAGATTGCTTCTCGTTTGAAGAGCGCAAACAGTTATCTGCGGCAAAGAATGATCGCGCAAGACGAAATTTCAAGGTGCATAATCCAAGCATTGGCTGTTAGAGGACCGCTGAACATTTCCGCCATAACACGGCAAACAGCCACTATGAGGGGAAAAGCAAGTAGGCGCATAATCAGGAGTAGAGTAGAAGCCCTAGTGAAGCAGGGCGTCATAGCGAAAAAAGAGGGGCGGATCCCAACCTACGATCTTGTTGAGAAGGACGAAACCACTCGAAGTGCCAAATCAGTCCAAACCTTGGACTCTGAAGTACTTCCAAGTCGGGTTTCCACAGGGTACAGTGATCTTGACCGTCTGCTGCTCGGCGGATTGCCTGAGAACTACGCGGTTTTGTTGACGTCTCCGCCGTGCGATGAGCGGGATTTGCTTGTCGAAAGATTTCTCGATGCGGGACTGAAAGAAGGCCAGACCGCATTCTTCGTTACCGCAAAGGCGACAGGGCTAAGGAATCTCATAGGGAAATACCCGTCTAATCTCTATCTTTTTGTGTGCAACCCCCAAGCAGACACGATAGTTGAAAGTCGTCCTAACGCCTTCAAGCTTACCAGCGTTGAAAACCTGACCGACATCAATATCGCCTTAACCTCAGCTTTTCGCAAACTTGACGAATTACCGAGAGGTCCAAGACGGATCTGCCTCGAGATGATTTCGGATATCCTATTGCAGCACCATGCTGTCCAAGCTAGAAGGTGGTTGAGCGCCCTCATCCCAGAGTTGAAGGCAAAAGCCTTTACGGCTCTTGCAATAATGGATCCTGAGATGCACTCTCCTCAGGAAGCTCGAGCTATACAAGATCTCTTCGAAGGAGAGATCAATGTTTGCGAAAGAGACTCCGCGGACGGTTTAAGAAGGTACTTGAGAATCAGGAAAATGCACAATCAAAGATACTCAGAGAAGGAACTGCTTCTTAGAAAGGAAAGCTTGGAGCTATGATGCGTGCGCGCGATAAGCGTCAAGTACTGCAGTAGTAAGACTATAGCTCAGCAGTATCAGACGTGATTGGTTTAGCGTGCGCGTGAGAGCATGAGTGAAGCAACGATTGTTGCCACTGTTTCTAATCTATGCTGGCTTGTTCCCCCTGTGGCAGCCCCTGCTTTAGTGGGCCCATACCGCGCGCTGGTGGCTGGCTGGCGGTGGTTGGATAGAGCTTTACCCCCAAACCCAAAGAAAGTGTAAACGCTTTATACTAACATAGACAAGCTGCGGTCGGTGGCAAACAATTGGCTTTCTGGGAAGGTTCAAAAATAGAATAGTGTACGTGCCATAAGCGCGCCAAGAGTGTCTAAAGACTAATTTTCCATTTCTGGAGGTGTTTCTGGCACGTAGAATTTGGTTGGTGTTTGGGGTAGAGTTTTATAGTTTTAATGCTTCAGAATCTCCTTGCGGTGGGTCTTAGGCGGGGGGGTAGGGGTCCCCTGTACCGTAAACCCTCTATAGGACGGGCTGAAAGCTGAGGATGAGGCGTTCAAGGCCGTTTGGGCCCTCATTTCCGAACCAGTGACTATCCGTCCCTTGGGGCTGGTGGTCGTTGAGCTGCTTCCGTAGGGAAGCTGTCTTCAATGTTTACCAGGCGAACCCGGCCAGGCCCGGGAGGGAGCAACCTAAGTTTGGACGTTCAGCGCTCAAGGGGGTGCGGGTACGAGTGTAGGGTTTGGGGGTTCATGCGGATTCTGGGCGTCGAACCCCAGTGGCCCACCGCTTTTCCTAATCTCCTCTAACCACAATGACGAGCTTGAACAGCAGATTCAATCCATATGTAGAGGAGGGGTCTAGGCTTCCTGGAGCTGACTTAGGCCTAGCATTTTGGAAAATGCTAAATGCCATCATAGCCTATTCTAGTGTCTATTGGAAGTCTGGCCATGGGGTTTAACGAGGTTCGCAAAGATTATCTGCTTGATCGTTGGGTCGTTATCGCCACTGAACGCGGCCGCAGACCTTCGGATTTTGCAAACAAGGCGAGAGAAAAAGCCAAGACAGGCGTGTGTCCCATGTGCCCTGGAAACGAACACATGACCCCGCCAGCGGTCTTGGTCTATCTCAAGCATGGTAATGGAATCCGAAAGACAGAAGACAAAGACGACATGCGGCATAAGAACTGGATAGTACGGGTCATTCCAAACCTTTTTCCAGCCTTTGCACCACCCAAAGACAAGACCAGCCAAAGGAAGGCCGCGAAATGCTCTGAAATGATTCCCGCTGTTGGGCACCATGAGGTTTTGGTCGAGTCTCCGAACCATGACGAGCATCCTGCCGACGCCAGACTCTCGCAGTTGGAGTATGTTGTTGACGCTTACGTTGACAGGCTCCGCGAACTCTCTGCAAAACCATACGTGAAGTACGTTTCCATCTTCCGCAACCACGGCCTAGAAGCTGGAGCCTCGCTTTCACATGCGCACAGCCAAATAATTGCAACGCCATTCATCCCGAAAACTGTGGAAGACGAGCTTAAAGCCAGCAGAAGATTCTGGAAACAGAACAGAAAATGCATTTTCTGCGAAATCATTAAGAAAGAACGCGGCGGACCGAGACTCATTCTTGAGAACTCACATTTCTTGGTTTTTGCTCCTTACGCAAGCGCCAATCCAATGGAGTTCTGGATAATCCCGCAGAAGCATGGGGCCACGCTGCTTGACATGCCCAAAAACAGTGTGAAAGTGTTCGCTGAAACGTTGAAAGCATGTCTCGGCGGGTTGAAGAAGCTGGTGAATGACCCGCCGTACAATTATGGTTTTCACCTAGCCATAGATAAGGACGCTCGAAGCTACTATCATTGGCATCTGGAAGCCTATCCTAGGCTGGCGATTTGGGCTGGTTTCGAGAAAAGCACGGGCATGTACATAAACACCGTCACTCCCGAAGCAGCAGCAGAAAGTCTGCGGAAAACGATTTCATCCTAGTTTCTGCAGGACTTCCCTCTCATGTTCCGGTCTGACTCGCATCATATCTTCAACATAGGCTCTCAAAGGTTCTGCAACGCTCCACGCTTGGACAATGCATCCTTTCGGCGCATGTGGAGGATCGCCATCAAAAGTCTCACATAGCGCGCCAAGACCGGCACCAGAGACAAGCCTGCCAAAGAGCGGAGACAGAAAATACTTCATTGCGAAATCACGTCTAAACTCGCTGTTGCCTTTTACCTTCAGAAACGCCGTCGTAAATGGTCCCAGCAGCCAAGGCCAGACTGTGCCACTATGGTAAGCCCTGTCTCTGCTTCTCCTATCCCCAGCATAGACTCCCAAGTATCGCGGGTCGCTCTTCGCAAGCGTCCGCAGGCCAACCGGCGTCAGCAACTCATTATGCACAACATCAACGACCCTCTCGCTCTTCGAGTCATCAAGCATCGTGAAGTCCAAGGCCACCGCGAAAACCTGATTAGGCCTCAAAGAGCCATCCTTCCCATCATCGCCCATCACATCATACAAGCAGTTCCTTTCCTCATTCCAGAATTTCTCAACGAAGCTCTTTCTCGCCTTCTCAGCCATCTGCCCACACCTTTCGGCCTCACCTTTCTCGTCAAACCTGCTTGCCAATAACTCCACCGTTCTCAAAGCGTTATACCACAAGGCCTGAACCTCAACGGCCTTCCCAGCCCTCGGCGTCACAGGCTGACCATCCACAGCCGCATCCATCCACGTCAACTGAGCACCATGACAAAGCAAGCCGTCGCTGTCCGCATGAACACCAAAATCGGTTCCTCTCACATGGCTGTCAACAATCGCTTTCAAGCTTTCCCAAAGCTGCTCCTGCATAAACCTGAAATCGCCCGTGTATTTCAGATACTGCAACACCGCGTTAACGAACCACAAGCTAGCATCGACAGTGTTGTAGGCAGCAGGCCCGGTTTGGTCTGGAAGAAAATTGGGAATCAAACCGTTCCGCAGGTGCTTCTTGAAAGTCAAGAAAACCTTTCTCGCGTCCCCAAACCTTCCAGTTACAAGCATCAACCCGGGTAGGGAAATGAAAGCATCTCTTCCCCAAGCCTCAAACCAGTGATAGCCAGCAATCACAGACCTGTAATCAGCATCGATTCCTCTGACCACGAAGGCGTCAGTAGCCAAAACAAGCCATTTCAGCCAATCCTCCGCCAGAGGGGGTTCATGCGCCTCAACGAATCCTTTAAGAAGATTATCATATCGCTTCGCTTCTTTCTCGAACATCGCGCCTAAATCATAAAGAGTTACAGAAATCCCATCCATCAGGTTCCGCGCATCATCCTCACTCTCTCCGGCAGCTGCGACAACCGCAAAACTTTCAACGCTGTTCGCCGTCACTACCATCTCAGAACATCCAACCTGATAGCAATCATCCAGACAGCTTTCTCCACGCCCTGCTTCTTCCCGGTAAAACATCTTCTCCAACCATTTCCCACTAGGGCGATATTGTCCACCTGTGGCCTCCAACAGCAGCACAGACTGTGGAAAACTGAACCTTATGCTAGCCTCTCTATCTCTGCACTTCTGAACAGGCTCCGCAGAGATTTTCCACCTGTTCGTAACCGAGTGAAAATGCCTCCAATTCACCAAGGGAAGAACTCTGAATTTGATGTCAAAGCCGTTCCTATTCACAATCTTGTATAGAACCACGACGGCATTCATTTCATGCGGCATAACAACGGTTTTCTGAACTTCAACATTCTGCACGGAATACACATGCCTCGGAAAAGGCGAAACAGAAAACTCCTTGATGAAACCGTATCCTTGAGGAAAAATCCCATTCTGAAATTCGTTAGCGCCAAGCGGATAGGTGCTGTTCCCGATGACCACTTCCTCGTCCAGCTTCGATAGAAGCACTCTGCGGTCTCCAGGCGGATAAAGGGCGGCAACAAGAAGACCATGATATTTCCTCGTGTTTATACCCAAAACCGTGGAAGACGCGTAACCGCCTAAACCGTTTGTTATGATCCACTCTTTCTGGATTGCTTCGTCGAAGCTCGCAATGGCTTTCTGGTCGAGACTTATCAGCGGCAACTTCATTGGCACATCAGCTTCGCAACATTCTTTTCCTTAGGCACGCTGAAATAGTCTGCCACGGGACTACATTTGGTCCTGAACAGCAAGGCATGCGGCTTCTTCAGCTTGTACTCTGTCAACGTTTCAGCGTAACCCATGCCCTTCGCGAAAACCAAGTCAACGGAGTTGTAGACTTCAAGAAACTCTTGAGAAACTTCTTTCAAGGCAAAGCCCACCGCGTCGGTTCCTGTTGTGATTATCTTGTCTGCAATCTTGCTCATTCCAGAAACCTCCGCATCCTCCAAAGTGGCATCATTGATTATAGCTCCTCCCTTGACCGCAACGATCACCGTCAAACCCATGTTCTTCAACTGCTCAACGAGCAGAGTGTCAAAAACAATCTCGCCGGCGTTGTCCGCCAAGTAAAGAACCGTTCGCGCCTTCTTGGCCAACTCGTAAATACTGCCAACATCGTCCACAACTAAATCCTTTGCTGCTTCCCGAAAACTCTTCCTCAAACTGCCGAACGTGAACTTGTGGCCTGGAATGTCGAACTCCATGATATTGCCGACAATCGCGCACAAACACGCCCTTTTGAACCTGTCCTGCTGCGCGTACCCCTCTTCAACAATCTTCCTGGCGTACGGCAGAAGTTTCAGCGCCTTCTCATTGCTTATCCTCTTGTTCCTCTTGTACGGGTCATCGTTGCCGCTGATTCTCTTTATCAGCCGATCCCTCTTCGTGCCCAAGTCGGCCGGAACCGAGGTTGGTCTAAACTCCCTATTCATAAGTCGAAGAAGCTCACTCATGGCTCTGAATCGTAGTGCAGGATTTGTTGTGGCTTCCTTTGCTTCAGCTGCAGCCCTGCTGAGTATGCATGCGGCACATTCCGCTTCGACTTTCAATTTTTCCGAACTCACCTATTGCTTTGTTGCATCTGCAAACTCTCGTAAAACAGCATAGGGGTCTTTCGCCTTAACGATGCCGCTGGCCACGAGCACGCCTTGAGTGCCAAGCTTCAGAGCCGCCGCCACGTCTTCTCCGTGGCTTATGCCTGCACCGCACAGCAATACAACATCTCGGTTGACTTTCCTGACAAGGGCGATCGTGCCCGTGATTACCTCGGGCTGCGCTTTCGAAACTGGAATCCCGGTTCCTATGAGTTCTGGCGGTTCAATCGCGATTATGTCCGGTTTGAGAGTTGCCACCGCTGCACTTATGCGAGGGTTGTTGGCGCAGACGACAGACGTTAAGCCGTTCTCATGTGCTATTTTGATTATCTGGTCAATGTCCGAGAGCTTAAGTTGCCTTTCAGAATGATTAATTAATGTTCCAACCGCTCCAGCCTCTTTAACAGATTCTGCAAGAACATGTCCCGTGTGGCCACCAGGCTTGATCGGATCCACGTGTTGAGCTAAAACTGGAATAGTCACCGCTTCTGCGACAGCTGCTATGTCTGAGGGCTGCGGAGCCACTCCGACGGAGACCTTTGTTTCATGACTTACTTTCTCGGCTTTCTTTGCTAGGTCAACTGCTTTTCGCCCTGTTGCTTCCAGATAGGTCTTGAAGTTGACAATTATCATTGGTGTTCGCAGTTTTTCATGCAAGAGTCTCTTCACCCAGTTTAGGGTTAAT
>JALHSY010000231.1 GCA_022865455.1 Candidatus Bathyarchaeota archaeon | reverse complement strand
GCTATCGCCATAATGCTTCACAACATACCTGAAGGCCTCGCAACCGCCATCCCTCTTGCGGAAGCAGGAATGAAACCCATCAAGATAGCATTAATCACGCTTCTCTCGGGACTGGCTGAACCCCTCGCCGCCTTGGTTGGAGCTCTTGCTCTCTCTCTTCTTGGAACGACGACCATTGTAGGCTTTTCATTGGTCTTCGCGGCGGGAGTGATGACCTACATTACAGCAGATGAATTGATCCCGGTGGCTCACGAGTACGGGTACAAACACACTGTCTCCGTTAGTCTCTTGCTCGGGATAATATTCGCCCTGCTCATCGATGTTATACTGAGCTAATTTCTTGAAAAAAATGACTGTATTAGGAAAACTGTAGCTAAAGCGCGCGCTAAAGAACGAGGTCCGAAAGTGCTGATGCAAACGTCATAGACAGGAGTTCAGAAGCTTCAAGAAAAAGAGTGAAAGAAGCGCGCGAGTTTTTCGTATTCGGAATCTGAATTTCAAATCTTAGTAATCCGTATCTAGTTTTCATAAATGACTTATGTTCGAGCGGTGAACCATTTGGTTAAAGCTAAAAAATGTAGGGATCTGTTATGAGTTTGAAGCTTGAGAACCCCCCCCCGATTTCGGTGAAATGGACAGAAAGTAAGCCGAGAAAAAAAGCTGACGTTGTTTCCAAGCGATCGTCGTTGTCAGAGAAGCCGGTTGAATCGAAGAAGTCTCCTGTGGGAATCGTTGAACTTGACGAGGTTCTGGGAGGAGGTTTCCCAGCTCGTAGCCTTATCCTGTTGTCGGGGAACGCAGGAAGTGGCAAGACTGTTTTTTCGACGCAGTTTCTTTATAACGGCGCTGTGAAGTACGGTGAGACGGGAGTCTATGTTTCGTTTGCCGAGAACAGAGAAGACTTCTACAGGAACATGCTTTCGCTTGGGATGGACATGAGGAGTTTGGAGAGAAAAGGACTCTTCAAGTTCATGGACATGGTGACGATGTCGGGCGAGTATGCTCTGAAAATTATTACGGAAAAGATCGTGAAAACAACCAGTGAGTTGAAGGCGAAGAGGCTTGTAATCGACTCGTTGAGCGCCCTTCTGCAGACTATGGGCGCCGCTGAGACACGCATGTTCCTTCACACTGTCTTGGGCAAGGTGACAAAAAGCCTTGGTGTTACAACGATGGCACTGGGTGAAATTCCATATGGTGAAGGCAAGACAGGATTGGGCGTGGAAGAATTCGTCGCAGACGGTGTTATTATTCTGAAACACATGGACAAAACAAGCTCAGCAAATAGAAGACTCACAATCGCCAAGATGAGAGGAACTCCTTTAGACCGCGCTAGCTTCGAGTATCTCATCGACAAGAAATACGGCGGAGTCGGACCAATCGTGCTGCCGAAGAGAGCGGATATTCTTAGTTCCCCGACGGAGAAACTCTCCACTGGCGTGGAGGGATTGGACAAATTGCTGCATGGCGGTGTCTTCCGCGGGTCAGTAACTTTGGTTGAGGGTGCAAGCGGCATTGGCAAAACGATAACGTGCCTGCACTTCTTGGCTGCAAATGCCCTGAAAGGAGAGAAAGCCTTGTACATCTCATTAGAAGAACCGATCGGTCAGATCATTAGGACTATGACAGGTATAGGTCTGAACCCGCAGAAGCTGGGCGACCACTTCGTCCTTGACTCTTACGTGCCTGAGGCGCTTACCCCTCTTCACTACTACAAGATTCTCAAGGACATGCTGGACCGTCACGCACCCACCGTCCTTGCCTTTGATCCCATCACAGCAATGCGGCATCTGGTGTCAATGGAGGACTTCGTCATCTTTGCACGCTATCTTCAGCTCTTGTCCAAGCAGAAAGGGATGACAGTGCTCCTAACATCAACCCACGGAACCATCGAAGCAGCCAGATCATCCGAAATTTCAACTCTGGCAGACAACATCGTCCTTCTGCGCTATTTTGAAATCAAAGACAGGATGGGAAGGGAAATGCTAGTACTGAAGACTCGAGGCTCTGAACACGAAAAGAAAGTAGTACCCTTCGAAATCACTGGAAGCGGAATGAAAGTTCAAAACTGACTTGGTTGATCTTTGTGAGCAAAGAGAAGACATTAGCCAAGAAGACGAAGCAAAAGATTGTCGAAGACAACACTGGCGGTGCGAAACTGAAAATGAAGCCAAAACACAAACGCGGCCATGGTTCCCTTTCTGGAACCGTGCAGAAAATATTCAGTGAGGCAACAACCGAGACTATGGGTTCAACATTTCAAGCGATAATAATATCTTTCCACTTGAAACAGAAATTCGGCAAAGACCCGTACGATGTTCTAATAGACGATCCCGAAACCTTCTACAACGGCTTAAGAGAGATCTTGGGAGCTGGCGCAGACACAGTTCTGAGTTTGGTCGGCACGCTCTTATCCAAACGTTACGGCTCCAACCGCTCTGCTGAGGAATTCTTGGCACTGTTCACCAGAAGCGATAGCCAATCCAAACACGAGCTCAAAGAGATCTTCAGAAAGGTAGCCGATCAACCGCGCGAGCGCGAGCGCACTATGCAAACGACTAGTGACTGCCAATGGTTAACTAGCCTCAAATTGCCTACCACGTAGATCCTTGTTAGCCACGAAACATCATGAGAAAGTGGAAAAAACAGACCTCAGAAGCCCCTCTTCGGGAGACATCTCCACCTGCCTTAGGTTCAAGCCCTATCGGCGGCGCCGAGCTTGAAAAAGAAAAAGCAGCTCGAGGAAGAACGTGAAGAACTTGTCTAACCCTATATTCCAGGTATCCCTACCTTTTTTCTCCCAAGGCCCCAAGAGCCACTGCAGAAAAGGCTCCAGACAGATGCCACATGGCATAACCTCAAAATCCTAACAGAGCCCCAGGAATGGTCCCGGTATGAAAAGGACCTCTAGAATGCTCGTAGTAAGCCAGAGAACAAAAAAAAGAGAGGGTTCTGCGGGAGATTTCCCCTTTCGAATGCCAGTACCCCACCCGGCCACATTTTGTCTTGAGTTATTTCTGAACATGTTTCCTTTTCTTATTTATGCTTTCCAGGGCAAGAACTCCCAACTCGATTCAAGTCTTGGGAAAAGGCTTTTGAACACCACGCACTACATATGAATTCGAGATGGCATCTCTGGAACGTAAAAGGATCGGCATGCTGAACGTTGCGCTGTTGATGCTCACATTGCTTTTTTCAGTGACAGCTCTTTTGCCGTCTGTTTCATCAGCACAGCCAGTGATATGCGAAGAGACTTTGGTCGCGTATGCGGTGCCAAAAGCTGACGACTCTAGTAGCAATGCACATTACGGGCTACTTCCCTGTCACTGGAACTCGACAATTGACTATTACATAAACCCAAACAACTGGTACGGCATCTCAACGGCAGGCGTGGTAAACACTATCACATCGTCTGCCAACACTTGGGACAAGGAAACACCCTTCCAAGTCTTCTCATACAGTGGCACAACGAGCAGGATCGCTGGATCGCGAGATGGACGCAACGTAATTTCGTGGGGCTACCTCAGAATAGGCATACTAGCTATCACACGCCTTTGGACAAGCGGCTCAGGAGTGGTTGGGGCAGACTGTCGATTGAACACTTACTATTCGTGGAGCCTCTCAGGCGAGCCGGGAAAAATGGACCTGCAGAGCGTTATGACCCACGAGTTTGGACACTGGTGCGGCCTCAAAGACCTATATGGTGATGCGGACTATTGGCTAACAATGTACGGCTATTCAACCTACGGACTGACGTATCAGCGCACATCAGGATTAGGCGACATCAAAGGGTTGCAGGCAGTCTACGGATCATACGCTCGGATCTTCCATCCGCATCCGTATCCTTTCTACAGCGACGGCACGATTACTGAATGAACGTCAACTGACCGAAACACAAAAAGATAGCTGCGACTCAATCTGAACTGACTTGTCTTTTCCTCTTCGGCCAGAACTTGCCAGTCTCTTGCTGATACTGCTTGTATGCGTCGCCGAATCTTCGAGTCAATAGCTCCTCTTCAATCGCTGTTATGCGAACATATCCTGGAATTGCTAGTAGCGGGATAATTGCGACTATGTTGAAAAGGGTCAGGAATAATCCTGTGAAGAGGATGAAATAGGCCAAGTATGACGGGTGGCGCACATAACGGTAAGGCCCCCACGTCACGAGTCTATGGTTTTCAGACATCTCCCAAGCAGTGGAGCATCTGCCCCTTGCCAGCACGCTCCAGATGAAAAGAAAGTAGCCGAAAACTGTCAGAGAAATCCCAACGGCCTGTACCCAAGAGTCATAGAGGAAGTGAAGCTGAAGCCAAGAATCAGTCCAGATTTCCTGCTTACCAAGAAAGACCAGAATTGAGTATGCAGCAGATTCTGAAAAAAGAGCAAATGTGCCGAGAGTGGCGAGGGCAAGCGCGGGCTCATGAGGGACCTTCACTTCCGCCTTGTATTTGACTCCTTTCTTGCGCCGTCTGAATTTGAGGAGATTGTACAGGTTTGCACTGTAGAAGACGGCCAGACACACAGCGAGAAAAACCGTGACGGCTTGGTCGGGTAGCATAATCCTGAGTGGCCAGCAACGCTAATAATGCTTTTTTCATCGGAAGCCGCAGGGAGTGTGAAGTCAAGCTTTTATTGGAAAACGCCATTTCTCGTAGCGTAAGGATGC
>JALHSY010000230.1 GCA_022865455.1 Candidatus Bathyarchaeota archaeon | reverse complement strand
GGTTCAAATCTTTTCTGGTGGAATGCGTCGCAGGCTTGAGCTTGCATGTGGACTGATCAACAGACCGAAAGTGCTTTTCTTGGATGAGCCTACGCTAGGCTTAGATGTTCAAACTAGGGCCGCAACTTGGAACTACATCAGGAAGTTGAAGAAAGAATATGGCATGACGCTTTTCATGACCACTCACTATCTTGAAGAGGCAGATGCGCTTTGCGACCGCGTGGCAATAATTGATCATGGCAAAATAGTCGTTGTTGGCTCGCCTGAAGAGCTGAAGCATGGCTTGGGCGGCGACGTCATAACTTTGGGCATCAAGGAGGATGCTGACGTGAGCGAGCTTATTCGGGAAGTTGAGCACGTGAAAGATGTCAAGAGGGAAGATGGCTCGTATCGAATCAAGGCCGAGTATGGAGAAATAACGACTCCCTCCATTATTGAAGCCCTGCGGAAGAAAGGGTATACTGTGACGAGGCTTTCGCTTACAGAACCCACGTTGAACGAGGTCTACCTAGAATACACAGGCAAGTCTATGCGTGACGCAGAAGAGTCTAGAGAGGCTTTTGCTGCGCAAAGGATGACTATGAGGAGGGCCCGGCAATGAGCGAAACGAACGGCAATTCCAAAAGCAAACTGCACGGTCTCTGGGCCTTGACAAACAGAGAGCTTAAGAAATGGTACAAAGCTCCTGTGATATTCTTGCTTTCTATAATTCAGCCGATTCTTTGGATGGGTCTGCTTGGAAAAGCAATGAACATAGGCGCCTTGTTTGATCCACAAAGCGGGTCACTTCCGCCTCTAATACTTACTCAACCATTGACTGATATACAGGCCTACCAGATAGGGCAATACTTTTCGGGTATCACAAAATTCGCGTTTGGTTCGGGCGACTACTTTTCGTATATGGCCGTGGGTATGATTGCGTTTACAGCTCTCTTTACGACAATGTTCAGTGGTATGTCAGTGGTTTGGGACAGACGTTTAGGCTTCCTGAACAAAGCTCTCAGCACACCTGTGTCCAGAGCAGTAATAATATTCTCCAAAGTCCTTTCCGCAACACTACGATCAATGTTCCAAGCCGGCTTGATAATACTCATTGCCGTGGCATTCGGTCTCCAGTTTGGGGCAGGCTTCAATCCACTCTACGTACTGGGTGTTTTCGCGATAATGTTTCTGATTTGTGTGGGCCTGTCTTCGATCTTCATAGCAATCACCATAAGGTCAACGAGAATAGAGACCCCGATGGCTGTTGTCAGCCTGATAAACCTGCCACTGATGTTTGCCAGCAATGCCTTCTTCCCGACGAAGTTCATGCCTGAGTGGCTGCAGATAATAGCGAACGTCAACCCGCTAACCTACACCACCGACGCAGTAAGACAGCTCTTGATTTTCAGCACTGATTGGACACAACTTGCTCTGGACTTTGCATACGTTGGAGTATTTGCAGTGATAGCTGCAGCAATAGGCATAGTCCTCTCATGGAGATTCCTGAGCAAGTAGGCAAGTACAAGAATGTGGAGATGATGTTGGTGACGACGATTGTCGAAGCGGTCGATCTGAAGAAAACTTACATGCTTGGTAAGGTTCCGGTCAACGCCTTGCGCGGCGTGAACCTGAAGGTTGAAAGTGGCGATTTCCTCGCCATTCTCGGTCCCTCTGGGAGCGGCAAATCAACACTCCTGAACTTGATCGGAGCTTTGGACAAGCCGACAGAAGGGAATATGCTGATTGAAGGCGTTGACGTTTCCACGCTCAATGAGAATCAACTGGCAGATCTTAGACGTCGAATCGGTTTCGTGTTTCAGTTCTTCAATTTGATTCCACGGTTTACGGCGAGAGAAAACGTTGAATTGTCAATGGCCATAGCCGCTCTGAGCAAAGCAGACAGAAGAAGGCGCACTGAGGATCTTTTGGAAACAGTGGGGTTGAGGGAGAGAATGAATCATAGACCCGCCGAATTGAGTGGTGGTGAGCAACAACGTGTGGCCATTGCGAGGGCTTTGGCGAACAATCCAAAGTTTCTTTTGATGGATGAGCCTACGGGAAATATAGACTCCAAAACTGCGAGCGAGATAATTGGTCTGATTAAGAGGCTCAGCGAAGAAAAAGGTGTGACTATAATAATGGTCACTCACGACCAACGTCTGGCAGGTCAAGCGAAGAGAATTGTGCAGATGTTTGATGGCTTGATAGTTCAGGAGGTTATGAATTGAAAGCCCAGGACATCCTATCTTACTCTTTCAGTGCGATAAAGCTGAGAAAACTCCGCGCGGGCTTAACGACCTTGGGGGTAGTTATCGGCATTGCAGCCATCGTCGCCTTGCTTTCGATTACTCAAGGTCTGCAAGAAGCCATAACTGTGCAGCTTCAAAAAGGATTAGCAACCGACACGCTAATTGTCTCCGTTGGGAGAGGCTTCGGTCTTGGCGGAGAAGGCGGAATGGGCGGGGCCAATTCTGGTTTCAAATTGCTAGTCACTGATACGGAGAACATCAGCAAATTAGAAAATGTCAAGACGTCGATTGCGATAATTCAAAGGGTAGGCTCAGTTAGATTTGACGCAGGCGTTAGGAATACTACCATAGTAGGTGTGGATTTCGCTGAATACGCAGACATCTACAGCAGCACCTTTGTAGCTGAAAGTGGCGACATACCTCTAAATCTGGTAAGCGAAGCGGTTGTGGTTGGTAAACGAGTAAGTGACCCTTGGAAAAATGAGACGATACTCTGTAATGTAAATGACACCGCTGAGATCATCTGGACGAACGTAACCGCACGCCCGCCCACTGATAAGACTTATGTGGGCAATGTTACGGCTGTTCTCAAAGAGATCGGAGGCTTCGGCGTCGGAGGGCCTTCAGATTCTAGTGTCTACATTCCGATTTCTCAGGCTCAAAGTTTCTTTGGAACCGATGAATGCAGTATGATAATTGTGAAGCTGAAAAGCGGTGATGAAGCAGTTATTGATGGTGCCTCTGAAGCCATAAGAAAACTTCCACAATTCAACGGTGAAGTTTCGGTAATGTCTGCAACAGCTGTACTCAACCTTCTTTCGAGTGTTTTCTCGATCATACAGCTTTTCTTGGCCGGAATTGCTGCCATCTCGCTTCTCGTGGCGGGGATAGGCATAATGAATATTATGATTGTTTCTTTGATGGAGCGTACAAGAGAGATAGGTATACTGAAAGCGTTGGGCATGAAAAGTCGAACAGTGCTTCTGGTTTTCCTGTGTGAATCGGTGATAATTGGTTTGATGGGAGCGGCGGTTGGCATAGCCTCAGGTTGGGTCTTAGCAAACGTGGTTGCAATAGTCTTCCACGGAGGAGGCGGGGGCATGTTCATGGGAAACCAAGGCGCAGGAACTGGTGGAATGACGATAACTCCCGTTTTGACTCCGACGGTGTTTCTGGGAGCTTTGGTCTTCGGCGTAGGGGTCAGCGTAGTCTTTGCGCTTTATCCAGCTTGGCGAGCTTCAAAGCTTAAACCCGTGGACGCCTTACGATACGAATAGAAAAGGCTCACAGCGAGGCCTAGGCGTTGAAGAGACTTTACCCAGACCAGCCGCTCGTCGGCATCGGCGCAATCATAATCTGCGACGGGAAGATTCTGCTTGAAAAGAGGAAAAACGACCCTGGAAAAGGAAAATGGAGCGTTCCAGGCGGCTTGGTGGAGCTGGGCGAAAATATCGAGCAAACGGTGCTGAGAGAGGTTAGGGAAGAAACGGGGCTTGAGGTTGAAAAGCCTGAACACATTGATGTGGTCGACAACGTGGACTTTGATGAGCACGGCAAGATAAGATATCACTTTGTGATTGTAGACTATTTCGTGAGAGTTAAATGTGGAACGGCCAAGGCGGCAAGCGACGCTGAAGAGGTTAGATGGGTTCAGTTAGGCGATGTTGAGAAGTACGACTTGACAGAAACTTTCAGAGCCTTTTTCCAGAGAAGCAGGCAGAAACTGGAAGGATTCGACAGTTGCTGCCCTTTCTGACGGCGCAGCGAGCTCGGATTTTGATTCGGAATCTGAATTTCGAGTCTTACTGATTCAGATGTCTGCTCCAAAAGCCTTAACTTAAACATGATTGGAAAGAAGTGTTCAGTATCACCGTACGGCAAATGCTAGGGTAGAAGAGGCTGATGCGGATGGTAGAATCCATTTCGAAGTCTTCAACAGGAGTCCTTGCGGACCTGACTTCAAAAGCGGCTATGAAGGTTTTACACGTTGACGACGACTTGAACTACTTGAAGATTGCAGAACAATGTTTGAAAATGCAGGGAAGGTTTCAAGTCGACACTGCCCGGTCAGTTGAAGAAGCCATGGAAATGATGGAGAAGGAAACATATGATGCCATTATTTCTGACTATCAGATGCCGGGGAAAGATGGTTTAGAATTTCTGAAGGAACTAAGAGAAAATGGAAACGATGTTCCATTCATTGTTTTTACTGGAAAAGGCAAAGAAGAAATTGCCATAAAGGCGCTGAACCTTGGCGCTGACAGATACATTGACAAGCATGGCGATCCAGAAACGGTGTACTGTGAATTGGCACATGCTGTAAGCAGAGCAGTAGATAGAAGGTCAGCACAAATCGAGTCGTTGAAGAGAGAGGCCAAACTCAGTGCAATTCTGGAGTCATCTCCAGAAGCCATTACAGTCATTGACTTGAATGGAACCATAATCGATTGTAATCAAGCAACATTAGACGTGCATGGATATACATCAAAATCGGAAGTGATTGGCAAACACTCTTTCAACCTTGTCTCCGAAAAGGATCACAAGAGAGCATTAGAGGATATGAAAAGAACTCTCGAACAGGGCTCAACAAAGAACATGGAATACACTGCAACAAAAAAAGACGGCAGCGAATTTCCAGTAGAGCTTTCCGGAAGTGTATTCAGAGACCCTTCAGGGAATCCCATAGGTTTTGTCAGCATAACAAAAGATATCACTGAACGCAAACAAATGGAAAAACAACTTACGGAGTCTGAAGAGAAGTATCGAAACTTGGTTGAAAACTGCCAAGACGCCATTGCGATAGTAGATTTCAAGGGGAATGTTTTGTTCGCCAACAAGGCAGCGGAAAGGCTGACAGGCTATACTTTGAAAGAGGGGAAGGGATTGAACATAAGAGTAGTCACCCCCAAGAGGTATTGGCCGAAGAGCGTGGCAATGCTTCTCAAAGCAAGAATGGGAAAGCCAATCCCCTATTTTGAGTATGAACTAAAGAGGAAAGACGGAACAACTGTTCCAGTTGAGACTGGGGGTCAGGCAATCTTTGAGGACGGAAAACCCGTCGCCATACAATCATAACCCGAGAAACCACCGAACGCAAGAAAGCCGAAGAAGAAATGCGGAAAAGCGAAGTGATTCTGCAGAATATTACCGATTCAATTATCGTCACAGACCTTCAAGGTCGAATAACCTCCTGGAATGAAGGCGCCTCCAAGATTTTCGGCTTCAGCGCCGAAGAGATGCTTGGCGAGAACATTGCAAAAGTGTCCAAGCCCAAGGAAAGAGAACAGGTTGCTCCCGCTCAGCTTGAACAGGTAAGAAAGGGAGTGCTTTTCTCCGGAGAATGGGAGGGCGTAAGAAAGGACGGAGAACCTGTATGGCTGAGGCTGACCACCAAGCTCCTGAAGAATAGTCAAGGCGAAACCGTCGGGATGATTGGTGTCGGGAAAGACTTCACAGAACGCAAAAAAGGAGAACATGCGCTCCTAGAGAGCCAGCAGAAGTTCGAAAGGCTGTTTAAGGGTATTCCTGAAGCAACTGCCTTCGTGGACGTGAATGACTGCGTCTTGGACCTTAATCCGCGTTTCCGCCAGCTTTTCGGATACTCTGTAGATGAGGCAAGAGGAAAACCACTCGATGACCTCATCGTGCCGAATGACAAGAAGAGAGAAGCAAAGATGCTGACCGAGAATAGCAAGGAAGGATACGTTCTTTTTGAAACCGTTAGAAAAACGAAAGACGGATCTTTAGTTCCAGTGTCAATTTCTGCAGCTCCAATCTCAGTGGAAGGTCAACACGTAGGCGACATTGTACTATACTACAACATCACCGGACGAAAACAGACGGAAGAAACTCTCAGGAAATCAGAAGAGAAGTATCGCAGTCTTTTCGAAGACTCCAGCGATGGACTGATCCTTGTCGACCGAGACGACGGTAGCATTTTAGATTGCAACCCAGAATTTATGTGTCAAACTGGGAGGAATAAGGAACAGCTTCTGAAGATGAAAATATGGGACATTCACCCTTCACATTTGAGAGAAGCGGCCAAGAAAAAGTTCTTTGAGGTGAAACAAAAAGGATTTGGCGGCTCGATGGAGCTTGCTTTTCAGAAGCCGTCAGGAGAAACTGTGCTTGTTGACTTCTTAAGCAAGACTGCAAAGGTCGGTGACCGAGAAGTGTTACAAAGCCGTTGCAGAGACATTACTGAACGCAGGAAAGCAGAAGAATCTCTAAGAGAATCAGAGGAGAGTTACAGGGGACTCGCTGAAAGCATCAGTGACATGTTCTTTGCAATGGACAAGGACTTCAGATATACTTACTGGAACAAAGCGTCTGAAGAACTCACCGGGATTTCAGCCAAGGATGCTATTGGAAAATCTCTTACCGAGGTTTTTCCAGATGTTAAAGGGACGGGAGTAGAACAATTTTACAAAGAGGCGTTAAGAACACAGCAACCCCAGAGTTACTTGAACAAGTATCAGCTTAGAGGGAAGGACTACGCCTTTGAAATCAACGCGTATCCCGCCAAATCTGGACTATCTGTTTTCGTCAAAGACATCACTGAACGCAAGGAAGCAGAAGAGAAACTGGCGTATTTGAAAGAATTTAACGAAAGGGTGGTTGATTCAATTGGCGATCCTCTTCTGGTAATTAATCCCGGCGACCATGCGATAATAAGTGCCAATGAAGCAGCACTGAAGCAATTGAAGTCAAGAAAAGAGGATCTGATCGGGAAGACCTGTTATGAAGCAACACATCACAGGTCAACACCTTGTACACCTCCTCATGGCGTTTGTCCAATCCAAGAACTGTTAAAGACCGGTAAACCTGTCACGGTTGAGCACCAGCACGTTGATGAGGACAACAATAGGATATCTGTTGAAGTTACTGTCCATTCAGTGAAAGACAAGGAAGGAAAGACGGTCCATGTAGTTCACATTGCTAGGGACGTCACGGAACGCAAGAAAGCTGAACAAACGTTGAAAGAATCTGAGGAAAAATATAGAGATCTGGTTGAGCTGGCTCCCGACGGCATAGTAGCTGTGAATGCAGAAGGCATAGTCACATCGGCCAACCGTAGTTTCCTGAAGTTAGTGGGCTATGATTCTGAAGAAGGAATCGTTGGCAAGCCATTCACGGAGTTGGTGACTATTCAAGCGGAGGACATTCCGAGATTTCAAGAGATGTTCAGCTCACTGATGAATGGGGAACCGCTTTCACCAGTTGAATTCCTTTATGTTCGGAAGGATGGAACGAGTCGATGGGCAGAAGTGCATCCTGGCTTATTGATTAAAGATGGCAATCCGGTGGGCGCTCAAGTAATCATGAGAGATGTCTCTGAACGAAAAAACGCAGAAAAGCTGATTCAAGAGAATCAACAAAAGTTTGAACAGCTATTCATGAGTAATCCCGAGGCGGCAGTGTATGTAGACCCAAACGAAAGAGTCTTGAACGTTAGTCCGCGTTTCACCGAGCTTTTTGGGTACTCTTTTGACGAAGTCAAAGGAAAATTCCTCGACGACTTTGTAGTGCCAGACGACAGGAGAAAAGAGGCGTTGATGTTAACCCAGAAAGGCAAGGAAGGATACGTCTACTATGAGACTGTTAGGAAGAACAAAAAAGGCTCTCTAATTCCTGTGACCTTGTCTACTGCCCCAATCATGCTCCAAGGCCAGCATATAGGTGGCATAGTTTTGTACATGGACATGACTGAACGCAGAAATATGATTGAGAGTTTGGAAAGTTCAGAGAAACGGCTAAGAATATTGTTTGAATCTGCGCCCGATGGCTACTATTTGAGTGACTTAAGCGGCACCTTGGTGGACGGCAATAAGGCTGCGGAGAAGATAACGGGTTATGCCAAGACTGAATTGATCGGAAAATCTTTCTTGAAGTTACTGCCGCGAAGTCAAATCCTGAAAGCAGCCAAGCTTCTAGGACTGAATGCTGCAGGGAAATCTACGGGGCCAGACGAGTTTGTTCTAAATCGGAAGGATGGCACTCAAGTCACGGTGGAAATCAGGACACATCCGGTGAGAATCGAGGACCAAAGGTTGGTCTTGGGGATTGCTCGAGACATCACGGAACGCAAAAGGGACGAAAGACTAATTCTTGAAAACCAGCAGAAGTTTGAACACCTGTTTAGAGGTAACCCAGAAGCTACTGTCTTCTTGGATTCAAGCTTCCATATTTTGGACATTGGTCCTCGCTTCACGAGTCTGTTTGGATATACGCTGGATGAAATCAGAGGCAAACACATCAACGATGTCGTAGCAACAAAGAATATGATGGAAGAGGCAAGGACGTTAGACGAGAAAGCCGCCAAAGGATATGTCTACCACGACGCTGTTAGAATGAGAAAAGATGGCTCCCTGATTCCTGTTTCAATCTCAGCCGCGCCGATTCTCATTCAAGGCCAGCTGGCAGGTTACATTGGCGTGTACAAAGACGTTTCTCAACTGAGAAAAGCCGAAGAAGAACTACGCAAGGCAATGGAAGGACTTCAGGTGATGAACGAGAAATTGCGGGTGGTCGGCGGGCTTACAAGGCACGATGTTAACAACAAGCTTACCGCAGTCGCAGGATATACTTACTTGGCGAGAAACAAGCTCCCCGGAAACAGCGAAGTCCTAGACTATCTAAAGCAGATTGAAGCATCTATTGAACAGACCGTGAAGATTTTTGGCTTCGCGAAGGCCTACGAGATGCTGGGCGTCGAAGAGTTGGCTTACGTTGACGTGGAGAAAACGGTTGATGAGGCCGTTTCACTCTTCCCAAGCCTGAAAGACATTAAGGTTGTAAATGATTGTCATGGCTTGACTGTTTTGGCAGATTCGCTGCTGAGACCGCTCTTCTACAATCTGATTGATAACTCACTGAAGTATGGGGAGAAACTAAGCCGGATTAGAGTCAGCTACGAAGACAAGACTGACCATCTGAATGTGATCTATGAGGATGACGGTGTTGGCATACCACACGCTGCGAAGCCAAAACTTTTTGACGAAGGCTACACCACGGGCAAGGGCTCAGGCTACGGACTATTCCTAGTGAAGAGGATGATGGAAGTCTACGGCTGGACAATACAGGAAACAGGCATACAGGGCAAGGGAGCCAGATTCATACTGACTGTTCCAGAAAAGAGTCAACAAGGAAAACCTCTCTACAAGCTTCCTTAATCTCTTGAGTATTTCAGAAATGTGTGTGTCTTGTTATGCTTCCGATTGTTCTGATCGGCACTTGTTTTGCAGAGTTGAACGGCAAACAACTAGTTCTGAGGTGCGAAAAGTAAGTGAAGAAAAGAAAGAACATATGTACAAAGACACAAAAACATGGAATCCTTTCGTAGGCTGTAGGTATCAGTGTAGCTATTGTAAACCTAGTTTCCAGAAAGTGGTTGGGTGGATAGGAAGGCTACATGACTGTGAGAAGTGTAAGATCTATGAACCGCATGAGCATTCAAAGAGATTAGAAAGTATACCTAATGAAAAATGTATTTTTGTATGTGCTGATGGAGACATTACTTTTGCTAGAAAAAGCTTCATGATGCGAGTCTTTGGAGCCATGAGGAATGACGAAAAGAAAGGAAGGATTTGGTTTGTGCAGAGTAAAAACCCAAAATGCCTCGAACCGTAAATATCCTTTAGTATCCTGTGAATCATTAGGTCTTTTTCTATCAGGCTTGGCTTCTGGATGCCAGATTTTTCAGCCACAAATGTGATGAACTCAGACAAGTCCGGCATCTCTGACCACCTTTTCAACGCTTTTGGGATAAAACTTCAAGTACTCCATAATCTTGTCGGCTTTCGCTCTTTTCCTGTATTCTTCAATCATTGAAGTTATCCTTCCTTCTGGAACGGATCGATATCGTGAGATGTAAACAAAGTCCAGAAGTGTCTTTTCAATATCGGAAAATCGCATACCACTCTCATTCATTATACCAAAATCGACGAGCTTGTTTGACAATTTAACGAACTTGACTTTTTCTCCTCCGACCTTTATCTCCTTCGGCCTATAGATTTTATCATTGAGAACGAAAATAGTGCCATAAAATTCGTGTGTTAAGCCATTAAGCCTCAAGCTCGTGTAGAGACCAAAACACCATTTAACCTTGAGCTTGTTTAGGCCAAGGGAAAGAACCCTGTAAACATCTAGAGATTTCCTGAGCTCGAACTCTTCCAAAGTTTTTACGTAATAGAGCCCTCTGAGGATTCTCACGAAATAGCCATACGATATCATAAAATTTATCGTGCTATTCACGTCAGCGCCAAAACGCTTGCATGTGTCCTTTGTTTCATCTTTGGTTAAGTTTCCACCGAATCTAGATAGAATGTACCGCGTCAGCTTTTTCGTACTAGTTACTTATATAACAACCTTCAAAAACCTTTAAGGTAGATACACAAAACATCTTAGTCATAGCCGAAACTAGTCTTTCAATTCCCTTTGCTTGGGATTTTTCCGTGCATCGCATCCCTTCCTGTGTCTAGCTGGGCTGTCACATTCCGGACCAAGCAAACCTGGCATCACGCGAAGTTCAAGAATACGAATCAACTGAACAAATTAGAGCTTCACATTACTGTTCTTCCAACTATGCCTTCCTGAATGATGTGACCATGGGACTTGTAAACCCGAACAAACTGTTCTTCGTCAACCCTACCTGCATTGTAAAGGCACAGTCCGCAAAAATTCTCGGCGATTTGCCTGCCTAACAATTCTTCGTATCGTTGCAGCTCTTGGCTTTTTGCATAGTTAAAGAAAACCTCCGTTTCGCCAGCACCACGCAACCCTGTAAATCCAGCCTTTTCCTTCTTTTTGAGAAGATTCTTCAAATTGGCTAAAAGCGTTTCACCATGAGCTCGACCCTTATCAATATACCATTCATAAGCCGACATGATAGTAAATGCTTCCTTCTGCAAACTAGCAGGATCTATGCCATACCTTTGAATTTCTTTAACTTCAGAAGTCAGTTTGTCTTCTGCCACAAAATACACAACTGCTTCGCCTCTCATTAGTCCGGCTTCAAGAAATGGAAAAGATATTTTGCGCTTGAAATTTTCGTCAGTGTAAAGAGCAAAGGCATGGTCCCCTCTTCTAAGACCTTGGACATACCTCACATATTCTGCGTTCACGGACGTAACTGAGCGAAAATCACGGATCAATCCCGCCAATATTTTCCCTTTGTACGTCAAACGATATTTCTTTGTCAAAGGCTCAAGTTCAACAAAACCCTTCAGCTCCCTCAGATGATAGCCAAACTTGCCATGATTGCTAACGCTTACACTGTTCATAAGCTCTGAAAACGACATATCAGCATCTCTTAAACACTCCATAATTTTTCTTTTAACTGGATGAGCCATAGCCTTCTGAAAAAGATTATTCCACGCATTCATGGCGGCACAACGCTTTTCTGGTCAACTTAAACACAAGTAGACGCACTCTATATCCATTTAGTGAAACAAATTTCACTATCTAAAGAAGAAGCACTATCCTTACAGGTGGATTTATGTTGCAGTAAACATCAGGGCGTGCTAGTTTTCAGAGTTCTTATACTGGTGATTTTTTGCCATAGACTGTCGAATGAGGTTTTCAGGATAGTAATTTGTGTTGGATCGTCTGTCCAGAAGGTCGACGTGTTTTCGTTTGTGGGGTCGTTTCCTTTCCAGATGGCTTCCTTGTCATCAGTTATTAATAGGTTGTAAGGTAGTTTCTCTGTTAGTTTTATTTCTACATTGTTCTGGTCTGCTTTTGCGAGTTGCATGATGTTCTTGGTGAGTGCTTGTTGTTCGCGTTTCTCGGTCATTACTCGTATTTTGATTGGTTTCGGTTTGGTTCTAGTTTTTTGGGAATAATCTGCGAAGGTGATTAGCAGGTTTTGAAGAGGAGCCATAATGTCAATTTGCTTGTCGGCGTTTTCTATCATATTTGCGAGTCTTGGGGTTGCGGCGTCTTTTTGGGCAATGACTTCTATTGTGTAGTCCTCCTGTTTTGTCGGCAGCGCTATTGTTTTCAGTTTGGATGTTAGTTCGGTTTGTTTTTGTTTGATTTTTTCCATTTCTCCTGTCATTGCGTTCAGTTTGGTTTCAGTTAGCATTTGAATGGCTGTTTCTGGTTGGGTCGCTGAGAATTTTCTGGGCACTTTTAGTTTTCTTGTTATTATTCCGCGTTTTTCGAGTTCTGGTATTATGCGGTAAACTTCTTCTCTTCTGATTTTTGATAGTTTGTCTATTTCTGAGGCTGAAGCGACGCCTAAGGCGGTTATCGTTATGTATATTTTGGCTTGGGTTTTTGTTAAGCCGAAATGTGTTAGTTCGTTTGATGTTTCTTCTAGGAATTGTTGGAAGTTGGATGTTTGGGTTTTGCGTGCTTGGGATTGAACCCATTCTGCCAGTTTTTCTTTTGTGATTTTTTCCGTTTTTTGTTGTGTTTCAAGTTTGTTTTTTATTGTTTTTAGCAGTTCTGCTGGGTCGACTGGTTTCATGATGTAGGAGTCTGCGCCGTAGTTGAGGGCCTCTACCGCGTTTTGTAGTGATGGATAGCCTGTGATCATGATTTTTATTGTTTGTGGAGAGATTTCTTGTAGTTGTGCCAATAGTTGTGTGCCTTCCATGTCTGGCAGTTTTATGTCAAGCAAGGCCATGTTGAAGAATTGGGTTTTGGTTTTTTCTATTGCTTCTTTTGCTGTGGTTGTGGTTGTTGTTTGGTATCCTTCTGCTTGGAGTATTGTCGAGAGGGTTCTGCATATTGCCTCATCGTCGTCCACTATTAGTATTTGCGGCTTTGTCGGATAGCTCATTGAGTGTTCTCCTCCTCTTTCTTTGGTAGTTTTATCGTGAATGTTGTGCCTTGACCAGCTTTGCTTTGTGCTTCAATTGTGCCGCCGTGTTGCTCTACGATTTTTTTGCATATGGCGAGCCCCACGCCGATGCCCTTGGCTTTGGTCGTGAACAGTGGGGAGAAAAGTTTGTTCATATTTTCTTCCTGTATACCTGTACCCGTATCTGTGAAGGCTATTTCAACGTGGTCTTTTGTTTCGTTTGTTGCTATTGTTAGTGTTCCGCCGTTTGACATGGCTTGAGCCGCGTTTTTTGTTAGGTTTATGAAGACTCTTTCAAGCTGTTTTTCGTCTACTGCTAGGGCTGCTTTTTTGGCGTATTTTCTTTCGACGCTTATGTTTTCAGGTGTGTGTATGCGTTCTAAGGAGTCATCTATTAGGTTGTTTATGTTTTGCTTTTTCTTTTGAAGAGGCCTTCTGGTGGCGAAGTCCAGTAAGTCGTTGACTATGTTGATAGCCGCCAGAATTTCTTTCTCTACTATTTCTAGCATTTCAAGTGAATTTTTGCATTCTGCATCTGCACGTGCTGGATATGTGTTTTTAATGTAGAAGCAAGCGTTTCTTATTGAGGTTAAAGGGTTTCGTAGGTCATGAGCAACCATCGTAGCCAACTCGCCCATAGTTGCCAGTTTTTCCAGTCTCAAATGCTGCTCTTCCACTCGCTTTCTTTCTCTTACATCCCGCAAGATGACTAAGACTGCAGGGCGCCCGTAATGACTTATACGCCGACTGCTAATTTCAGTCAAAACGTTTTTACCGGTTTTGTTTATTAATTCAATTTCCGAAATTGGTGGAAGTGTTTCTCCTTGGAGGAGCGTCCCTTGGTAGTGTTCAGTGGCAATTGGAAGATATTTTTCGTTCACCAGTTTAGCAATAGAAAGCCCGATTAGTTCTTCCTGTGAATAGCCAACAATTTCGGCTACTCTTCTGCTTGCGAAAACTATCTTTTCATCTTGTAGTATTGCAACTCCATCACTTGCTTCTTCGACTAGAGCCGAGTATCTTCTTTCCGATTCTAACAATTCTTCAGTTCTCTTTTGAACCATTTCCTCCAAATGTTCAGAATACTGCTTCAGTTTTTCTTCCATTTCTTTGCGTTGAGTGATATCCCTTGTGATGATTTGCACACCTACAGCTTTTCCATTCTTGAAAATGGCTTGACCGCCCGACTCAACTTGGATAAGCGTGCCGTCTTTCCTTTTTATCATGGATTCAAAATGTGGAATTTGCTTGCCTTGTTTTGCCTTTAGAAGCATTGCAAGACTTTTTGGCCAATACTTCAAAGGAGTAACTTGTCTGACGTTCATTCTAACCCCGTTTTCTAGAGTGTACCCTATCAATTCTTCGGTTGCCTCGTTGCCAAACAAAACATTTCCTTTTAGGTCTGTGATGACAATGGAGTCTTTTGTGTTTTCAACAAGATTCCTGTATTTCTCTTCTGACGCTCGCAGCGCTTCTTTCGTTTGTTTGATCTCTGAGCTTTCGATGAGTTCCCACCTTCCTTCCCTACGGATAAGTGCGAATTGATGATTGCGTATTACATCTATGACTTCAGCCGCTCCGCATTTGCTAATGGAGTAGGTGCAGATGACAATCATACGATATTTACCGATGACACTATTCACCTTCTCTTCGTAATCAGCGAAATCTTTCCAATCTTTCTTCTCAAGCCAAGCCGTATTACCTGCCACCCTTATGCCATCATACCCCTTAGCCAATGCTTCATCGAGTTTACCAATCCAAGCATCAAGAACACGCTGCAGGTCAAAAGCGCCATCTTTAAGATACCATTCACCATACGAAACAATTTCCATCTGCCCTCTCTTCAAAAACTTGGCAAAATCAGGCACAGCCTTTCTCATGGCATTTTCAGCTTCTTCTCTACTCAAAGGTTCTGAGGTGACCCACATGCAGAACTCATTGTTTCCTAACCCAGCCTTGAAATAAGGCACTAAGATATCAATCAAATCATTCGCAGTTTCATAGAACTGGCAAAAATGTGTTCCCCAAGGAACATCACCGACAGTTTCAAGCCCAGATCTTCGCAGCACATCTGTTTCGCCCAACGCAACGGTTGAGATAGTGGACATCGCAGCTTTTTCGCCTGAAATCACAGTTCTTATGTTTGCCAAAGATATGCCTCCATGTTATGTGTAACTGTAACTATACAGAGACATAG
>JALHSY010000042.1 GCA_022865455.1 Candidatus Bathyarchaeota archaeon | reverse complement strand
TCAAGAATGGACGAGTGTATGGACGAGGCAGTGAAGACAACATGCAGCCCATGGTATCATCCATTTTCGCCGTTAAAGCTCTCAAAAACCTCGGCGTAAAACCAAAAAGAAACATAGCCTTGGCGTTTGTCGCCGACGAGGAACAAGGGAGCACGTATGGCATACAACACCTCATAAAACAGGGGCTTTTCAAAAAAGCAGACTTGATCGTCGTTCCAGACAGCGGAAACGAAAACGGAAGTTTCATAGAGATAGCAGAAAAAGGCGCCATATGGTTCAGAATCCGCACAACCGGGAAGCAAGCCCACGCGAGTAGACCGCACACGGGATTGAACGCTCACCGCATAGGCATGGAGTACGCTGTTGCCCTTGACAAGCTACTACACGAAAAATACTCCAAGAAAGACGAGTATTTCGACCCGCCAGAAAGCACAATTGAACCGACGAAGAAGGACAAGAACGTTGACGCCGTCAACATCATCCCCGGCGAGGACATAACCTACTTCGACTGCAGAATCCTGCCAAGCTACGACCTTGACAAAGTCTTGAACGACATTCAGACGCTCGCGACAGAATTCGAAAAGAAAACCGGCGCAAGAATCAAAATTGAAATAGTCTCAAAAAGCGTCGCTCCCAAACCAACAGACGCCAACGCCAAGATAGTCCTCATGCTGAAAGAAGCAATAAAAGAGACAAGAGGAATAGAGCCCAAGGCAAGCGGAATCGGCGGAGGAACATGCGCCGCATTCTTCAGAGCAATAGGCGCTCCAGCCGTGGTCTGGTGCACAATAGACGAGATGGCCCACCAACTAGATGAATACGCCAAAATAGATAACATGGTCAACGACGCGAAGGTCTTCGCTCTGCTGGCAACCGTGTGAGGGCTTGGGGTTCGAAAGTCTTATATTGTTGGTTGGATAATCCATCCAACACTTATGCAACACACCCTTAACGATCCCCGAACAATAGCATTGATAGGCATTTTAACAGCGTTGTGCTTAGCGATGCAATTATCTCCGAGACCACCTAACGTGGAGTTTACTTCACTTTTCACATTCATCCTAGGTTTTATGTTTGACTCCCTTATGGGAAGCTTGTTTGGTAGTTTTGTAATGTTTGTCAATGCGTTCTTTTCACCGTGGGGATTTGCAGGTCTGAACATGCCCTTTCAAATTGTCGGAATGGCTGTAGTAGGCTTGGCTGGAGGTTTATTTAGAAGGTATTCACAAAGCTACAACTCGGGCAAATTTTACATTGAAGTAGCTGTTCTGGGGGCATTTCTAACACTGCTCTACGACCTCATAACGAATTTTGGAGTTGCTTTATCTTACATGATTGTTGGAATGCATCCTACGTTGGCGGTGATAACCGCTTTGGCTTATGGCACACCTTTTTCTATAATACATGTATTCTCCAACATCGCAGTGTTTGGGATAGTCTTCTTCCCGCTAATCAAGGCTTTAAACAATATCTTGATGGTGAAAAATCTTGGTTGAAAAAAGAACAATCGCCTTTGTAATGTTAGCAACGTTGATATGGGCATCGATAGCCACAGGTTCTGTGGCCTATTATTATCTGGAACAGATTAAGTATGAAGGACAGCTTAAAGAAAAGCAACAATTGCTGAATGAGCTAGCAGAGGATTACGGTGCGTCCGCAACTAGACGGAACTTGTTATCTGGAGACTATGGCACTCTACTTGGAGAATATCAATGGTCCTCCGGAGGAAACTATTCTGCGCTCATGAGCGAATATGAGAAAATGCTTTCCAATCTAAGGGGCAATTACACATCAACACTAAACGAATTCCTAGAACTGAATGAAACCTACAACAATCTATTAAATGAATCTCAAGCACTTAACAAGAAAAGCACAATAACCAGGGAAGAATTCGGTTCTTTGATTAACGAGTTTTACAAATTGTTCACAGCCTTGGCAATGAAGGAAATAGAAGGCTTCCAAAGCCAGATAAGCATGATCAAAGTAAGCCTATGCATAGACTACGGCAATCTAACAACAGAATGGCATAACATTTCCACATCTCTTGGCACAACAGTGTTTGACCTAACAAAAAAAGTCGCAAATGTCGAAAAATCATATTATCCAGCAATGGAGCCAGGTCACATACTTGTAACCTCAATCAACAATCACAGAGAAGGATATTGGATATGGTACTATTGGGATGACATTGAAAACAAATGGATTTTCGGACCTGTTGGTTGCGACGCTTGGATTTTAAAGGATAATGGAATCTACAATTGGACATGCGTTAAGTAGCAGCTTTAGCTGGGCAAAGAAAAGATTTTATTAGAAAGGATTAGAACTTAACACTACTGTTAAAAACCCAAAGATGTTTGAGGTGGCAAATTTTGACCAAAACTTCAAAAATATTTATGGCGGCATGCAAAGAAGGTAGGAGATATCTGCTTGAAACCGAAGCCAAAGCCGTCTGCATGGAATATGACATTCCGGTCACTAAGTTTAAACTGGCAAAAAATGAGGCAGAAGCTGTCAAGTTTGCAGACGCGATCGGTTATCCTGTAGTTCTGAAAATCGTTTCACCCGACATCATACACAAGTCAGATGTCGGCGGCGTGCTCGTTGACTTGAAAAATGCAAGGGGCGTTCGAAGCGGTTACAACCAGATCATAAAAAACGTCAGGAAACACAATGAGAAAGCGGGAATAGTGGGCATATTGGTCCAGGAGATGGCGCCGTCATCAACAGAGGTCATAGTGGGCACGATCAAGGATCCGCAGTTTGGTCAGACGCTGATGTTTGGGCTCGGCGGAGTCTTCGTTGAAGTTCTGAAAGACGTTACATTCAGGATTGCGCCTGTAACCGCGAATGAAGCTCGCGAGATGATCAGCGAGGTGAAGGCTTATCCGCTGCTGAAAGGCTACAGAGGCATGCCGCCAGCAGACATTGAGGCAATAGTCAAGATTCTGCTCGACACTTCAAAGCTGGTCATGGAACATGATGAAATCAAGGAACTTGACTTGAACCCTATAATGGTTTACTGCAAAGGAGCAAAAACGGTCGACGCGAGAATCATCTTGGAATAGCTGACTAGGTCTGCAACACGCTGAGAAGCTTGCGAACAAGAGGAAACGTTCTTGTCAAAAGAGCAGAAAAAGAAACAGATTGAGGCGTTGACCCACAAACTTTCCGAACTCAGAAACCTGAGAGACCAGGCCGATGCTGAAGCTCGGCAGTGGGCCGACAAGAGAGACAAGAGCAACGAACAGTCCAGGAATTTGCACATTGAGGCAAGTGAGCTCAGAAGCAGGAGGGACAGTCTTAACGAAGAGGTCAAAGACCTGAAACTCCAACGAAGCGAGTTCAAGGAGAGAATTCGCGATAAAATCGAAGAGACAAAGAAACTGAAACAAGAACGCCGAGAGCTGGCTGGCAAAAAACCATCGCGGAGTCATCATTCGCTGCAGAACGAGGTTGAAAGCATTGACTGGAAAATCCAAACCGCTTCCCTAAACATGCAGGAAGAAAAGGAACTTGTCGAACAAGTGAAGCAGCTGGAAACTCAACTCAACATCTACCGAAAACTTGGGAGTCTGAATCAGAAGGTTCAAGCGTTGCAAGCTGAAATCACAGATCTTGAAACGAGAAGCAAACTCTGTCACGAAAAGCTGACGAAGACCGCTCATGAGAGTCAAGAGATTCATCATGGAATGCTTGAGAAAATGGAGGAATTGAAGGGACTAAAGACGGAGGCTGACAATCAGCACAAGTTCTCCCTGCAAGCAAGAGAAAAGGCAAGACCCATCCAGCAAGAGATTATCAAAACCTCGACGCAAGTGAAGCAGCTGCAAGACGAACTTCGGGCTGGAGAAGATCAAGAGAAGAAACACCGAGAAGATGCTCTCCGCAAAAAGCTTGAAGAGCAAGCCAGAGAGAAACTAAAACGTGGCGGAAAGCTCTCTTGGGAGGAGTTTCAGCTTCTCGCTGAGGACGGAATGGAAACGCAAGATTAAAGTGCATACCGACTAATTGGAGATTTCTCCCGCACAATCCCCTCTTTTTTGTTTTCAAGTGCGCGTGCCCGATTTGGGGGGTTAGGCCTTGAAGTTGCCTTCTGACTTTGGCAATGAGATAAGCAAGGCCTTGAATTGGAAGCTGGAGCAAGTCGCAGAATGGTTCACTCTGGAAGAAGATAAGGAAGGCTATTTCTGGGCTCGTTTGAAGCCTAAAAAGTTTCTGGAGAAACCTGAGTTAGCAGCGCGGGCTGCCGCGGGTTCGAATCCCACTGAATCTTCTGGCGGCCGCCCTGGGGCCCGCTTACGGTTTTTGGGAGGCAAAAAAGAAATGACTGGGAAGAAGTCGCGGGTTAAGTGGGTCTGTACCGTGCGGTACTGCGGCAACAATCCTCCGCGTTTTTCGCCTAGGCCCGGTGGCAAGTGCAGCACCTTGTATCATTGCGGGAATGTGAGGTGCGAAACATGAAGCAAAGAGAAGGTATTGTTGAAAATGTTCGCAACATAAGAACAAAGATGCAAGCGTTAAACTATTGCCTTTTGACGTGCAAAAACTGCATGTTAGGTTGTGCTGTTGACTGTGAAATCAGAAGAAAATGGAAGCTTCCTCCGCACGGAGAAAAGTATTACGAGTAGGTGACTTGTTTTTGGCTGAGAAAGAAAAAGGCTCTATTTCTCTCTTAGATTCTACAGAATCTTGTCTCTCTCTCAAAATAGACTGTATCTATCTAGCTACTATAGCACTTTTCAAGTCAGGTGAATGTCATGGGTAGAACAGGCTTTCAAGAGCACAAGGTCATGCTGTTCCTCGACAAGGAACTGTACGTTGCGTTCATACGGCTTCAGGCAGACAAGACCATCGGACGAAGCTACGCGGGGCTCTTGCCCTTCGTGGAGGGCCTCTACCACATGGGCTACATCAACAGGGACGTCTACCAAACGCACGTGCAGAAGTACAGTGACAAACTCGTGGGCAAGAAGCAGCTGACGCTTGCCGAAACTCAGGAAATGGAGAAAAACATCCAGCTGGCCAAGCTTTTCGAGGCCATAGCCAAACAATGGGAGAACCTCACGCAGGAACAGCAACAAGCACATTTCAAAAGGGCCCTGACACTTAGACAGAAGATTCCGCAAGCCGAACTAATCATTCAACTTGCAAATAAAGAAAACCCAAGGAGAGCATAAGCAGTGTTCCCGAGAGCTTGCTACGAGCATACACGGCCCTGGGATACTCGTAGTATTGTCCTTGGGGTCTTGGACCGTGTTGAAGAGACTGTGGATGCTCTTAGTAAGGGCCCTTTTTCGGCAGCAAACACATGCACGATCGGTGTTTCTAGACCTTCGTCGAGGCATGGGAAAAGTCCATGTTTTTCGCGGTCATGCGTTTTGAGTGTCGCCAATCTAGGGCAGGGAGGCCTAGTTTTGCGTGTTGTTAACATCAGAAACTGTCTGGAGCGTGCATGATGTAATGTCTGAGCCTCACTCTGCCTTAACGAAACCACTGAAAAGACGCTCTCAGAGTGAGAAAATTGGGCGTTTGAAGTATAATCAGCAGCTCCTGAAACGGATTCTCGACCGCATAGAGCATGTGGAGCAGATGCAGCGGACCATCGTTAAGGGCCTGGAAGGGATGTTTCACTTCGACAAGCCTTTCATTCAGAAGGTCGCGTGTGGAGATGAGGTTGACGTGGAGATTCTAGAGCTGCTGTTTCAGAGCCAGCCTGAGGGCTTGTTTCCGAAGGATGTAGCGTCTGGGCTCTCGCAGTTTAAGCTTAATCGGTTCCAGGTGTTGCGTCGACTGAAGGCTATTAACCGCAGACTCGAGAAGGAGATTGGGCAGCACGTGGCTGAGAAGCGCGGTCATCATTGGGCCCTTACGAGTTTTGCGGTTGAGGTTTGGGGCGAAGACGAAAAACTCGTAGAGCAGGACAATCTAATGTCACATGGCAGAGGCTGAGAACGAGCAAAGGATACCGTGAAAAGCTGGCTTTCCCGATATTTATCCGCTGCCCAAAACCCGTTTTACATTACTCTATAATGTAAAATAGTCCATCATTTCTGTTCCCCGGACAGATTTTCCTTTGAAGAGGAGGAAAAAGAGGTACAGGTGAGCGCGCATGCCTGTTCCTAAATTAGTTTGCGAAGTACCGTATGCTTCTGGATCTGCCTGGTTTGTGAGTGTTGACTGCGGCTTGAGCTGTGAATAGCATGATGAGCAGGCAGAGTTGAGCGTGGAACGTGATTTTTGCTA
>JALHSY010000229.1 GCA_022865455.1 Candidatus Bathyarchaeota archaeon | reverse complement strand
GTGCTCATTCTCCTCAGCAAAAAGCCACACCACGGCTACGAAATCATGAAAGAAATCAGAGACAAAACCAAAGGCTTCTGGAAACCAACAGCCGGCGGTGTTTACCCCATTCTTCGAGACCTAGAAGAATCAGGATACATCAAAGGAGAATGGTCCAGCCAAAAAAACCGAAAAATAAAGGTCTATAAGATTACCAAAACAGGCAGGATCATTCTCAAACGCGCAATTGTCAAACAAAGCGAAATCGCTAACAGCATGAACGCCCTGTTTCAAGAATTTGCAAAAGACGTTTTGGACATGGAAACAAAAACGTTACCACTGCCGGTTGTACCCAACCTTTTCTCACCCTTCCTTGAGGAGAAAAATCAAGAACAGGAAGATGACATAAAAAACTTGGAACAAAAACGCACCTATCTAAAAAGTACAATCAGGATGTTGCAGAAGGAGCTTCAGACGACAAATAAAAAATTGGCCAAGAAAAAGCCAGAAAAGAACTAAGGAAAAGATATCACCATAGTGTGGTTGGTGTAGGCAACACAATGGGTGTCGGCTAAATGAGAATCAAGATCTTTGGAGCTACAGGTGGAACTGGCAAACAACTTGTTGAACAAGCGCTTGCAGAAGGAAACGAGGTTGTAGCGTTCGCTCGTAAACCATCAAAACTCAACATAATGGATAAAAACTTGACCATTGTGCAAGGCGAATTAACTGATGAGGCGTTGATTGAGAACGCAGTAAAGGGTGCGGATGCGGTCATCAGCGTACTGGATCCTAGAGGAGGCTCAAGAACCAAGCCACTCACGCAAGGCATGCACAACATCATCGATGCCATGAAGAAGCAAGGCGTACGCAGACTAATCATCTCCTCAACTTTGAGCGCTAAGGATCCGAACGACCTGTCAGAGTTCAGAACCAAAGCTCTAGTTAACTTCGTAAAAGTCACGATGCATGCTGCATACGAAGAAATAGTTAGCGTTGCAGAAACTGTACGCGCATCCGATCTTGATTGGACAATCGTGCGACTTACCATGCTCAACAATAACCCCAAATCTGGAAAAGTCAGAGCGGGCTACTTAGGCAGGGAAGAAGTGGGAACATGGATTTCCCGCGCAGACATCGCCGACTTCATGCTCAAACAAATACAAGATACCAAATATCTGAGGCAAGCGCCTGCAATTAGCAATTAACATTATCTATCTGAGCCCATTAGAGGATAGTCAATGCTAGGCTTCTTATGGGCCAGAAGGACCTCATTGCCATTGGACAGCACTCCGCCGTCATTTGACGAGGTTTTCGACAGAGACCGCTCCACAAACCCCTACCAGACTTAGATCCCTTGGCGCGAGAATATCAGAGGTTCAGGCTTCTTTCGATCTATTACGGGTTTTCGGGGGACCGATTGGATACAACAGTTGACGGCGCGCGCTGTAGCACTTTCTAAATAGTCTTTCTTAGTTTACAGCTTTCTACACAGAAGAAAAAAATGGAGTTTATAGAATTTTCATTAGTTTATAAAGTAGAAAACAGAAACCTCATGGCAGCATAGGAGAAGCAACAATGCACTTAGAGGAAATGAAGAAGGAAATTGAAACGCTCGTTCTCGAGAAGGGTTTCTATAATGAACCTGAAGATATTCCGAAGAAGCTCCTTTTCGCATTTATTGAGCTAGGTGAGGCTAGTGATGCTTGGAAGAAAGGTGAAAGCGAAGAGAAGATAGCTGAGGAATTGGTCGATGTGATATTCTATGTTCTAGATGCTAGCAGGCTAGCTTGTCCCTCAATCAACATGGACGAGATGTTTAGGAGAAAATTAGACAAGAACAAGAGCAGAGAATATCAGTATGGTGAAGGACACAGACGTATGTGAAGTCATATGAAAGTGTTGTTTGTGTGCTCTGGCAACGCTCACAGAAGTCCGTTAGCAGAAGCATTACTGAAGAAAATGAGACCTGACTTGCAAGTTGATTCCGCTGGATTACGAGTTGCCATTCCAATTTCTGATCATGTAAGAGAGTACCT
>JALHSY010000228.1 GCA_022865455.1 Candidatus Bathyarchaeota archaeon | reverse complement strand
GACGGACACATAGGGGTCTGTGCTTTCGGCCGAGAGGCATTTTTGAAAGCGTCAAGAATCTCCGAGGAAAAAGGGTTCAGGATTATTCACGGCATCGTTGATTCTCTATGGCTTAAGAAAAAAGGTGCAACAAACGAGGAACACCAGGAGCTCTGCAAAGAAATATGCGAAGAGACGAAGATCCCGCTCAGCTTTGAAGGTCGCTACAACTGGATCGTCTTTCTTCCTTCCAAAATGCATCCAAACGTCGGAGTATTGAATCGCTACTATGGAGCAATGGAGGGCGGAAAAATCAAAGTTAGAGGTCTTGAGGTCAGGAGAAGAGACACGCCTCCCTTCGTATGTGATGCTCAGACCAGAATGTTGGAAGTGCTTGCAGAGGCCAAGAATTCAAAGCAATTTCTCGAGAAGATCCCTGATGCTTTGAAGGTCCTGAGAGAATACAGAGAAAAACTCCTTGCCGGAGAGGTTTCGATCTGGGACCTGATGATTACGAAACACTTGTCAAAGGATCCTAAGAGATACAAGCACATGGTCAGTCAAGTCATCGCAGCCAAACAACTGATGAAGGAAGGGGCGGAAGTTGCGGCTGGAAAGAACGTCAAATTCCTTTTCACCAGCGCCGAGAACAAACGCTACGAAAGGAGAGTTATGGCGGAAGAGTTGGTAGAGAAGAACACAAACTCCGACGTCAAGAAGTATCTGCTTCTTCTTTACGCGTCAGCCGCTAACATGTTCAGTCCTTTCGGCTACACCGCTGAAACCATTTATGACGAGGTCAGAGGACACCGGCAGATTAGGCTGACCGTTTGAGCGACTCCAGAACAGCGCGCGCATGGTGATTGGCGTGTGGCGAAGGGCAAGAGGAACAGTGGAAGACTCTCAGTTTTCAAGGGTCACGGGGCTAGGCTTAACAAGGCTATACTCCACATCCTCGCCCACGGGGTTAAGCTCCACAGCCAGCCTGGTTGGAGAACCCCTATAAGCTGGAAGCTTCAAAACGAAGACTCCTGGAACACTCGTCCTCACCCTAGACCAGTCCTTACCATTCCTCAAGAAATCTGCAAGCTTCTCCTCAGACAATTAGGACACCATTCAATGTTATTCCGTTTTGTAGTCAAATTTTTTGGCTCTGATCAGCGTCCTCCTCTTCAGCTTCCTTCTCCGAGTCTTCTATGCCCTTCTCCGTGATGATGAATGACGCTTTGCTCTCGGGCAGGTAGGGCGAGTCTATCACCTTAGCAACCCTAGTGCCGCCTTTCCCCCTCCTCATGTGTATCCTATGCGTGCACGCGTGCGCCATTACGTGTCCACCCGTAGGACGCTCCGGGTTTCCGTAGAACTGAGCTGGGTTGGACTGAACCTGGTTCGTTATCACAACCGCCAGGTTGTAGGCTTCTGAAAGCCTGAGCAGCTTGTGGAGGTACTGGTTTAGAATTTGCTGTCGTTCAGCCAGCACTTCCCTGCCTATGTATTCGCCTCTGAAGTGGCTTATCATGCTGTCAACAACGACGAGCTTGGCGTTTTCTTCCGGGCACTTCTTGAAAAGGTGGTCTATTAAGAGGCATTGGTGGTCGCTCGTGTAGGCTCTGGCTACGGTTATGCCGTCCAGAATCTTCTGTCCATCCAAACCCCTCTTAGACGCTATCTGGAACACCCTTTCCGGGATGAAGGTTCCCTCAGTGTCCATGTATATCACGTTCCCCTCCAGTCCACCCTGCTCCCTTGGAAGCTGAGCCGCGACGGAAAGCGTCATGCAAATCTGCGTCTTCCCAACCCCGTAATCGCCTATAAGCTCTGTCATGGCTTGGGTTTCAACGCCTCCTCCCAAAATCTCGTCCAGCTTCTTCGATTCCGTCGTGCACCTCAGCAGGCTCTTTCTGCGCTCCAAAAGCTCCGCAGCCTTGACGAAGCCGAAGTTCATAAGCCTCCTAGCCTCCTCGCACATCTTGAAGGCTGTCTCCTCACCCAAACCAGCCTTGCTAATTATCTCCCTAACCGGGGTTACAGATATGGCTTCAACCGTTGTGAAGCCTGCTGCACGAAGCTTAGAAGCCGTAGAGGATCCTACACCCTTAATCTTTTCCAAGTCGTCGGACACCCCAACACCTCCAACCGCCAACCTGAAGCCCTTCCTGAATCTCCAACTCGGCTGCTGCCCTGCCATGTTTCATCCTTCTAACTTTCAGCGTGGCGTATACGTCGCCTCGACGCCGATACGCGCTGAACACCCAACCGCCCCTCCTCCAGCATAAGCCTACAGCGTACATTCGCTATGCCCCCCTCAAAATCCGTTTTGAGCGTTTAGGCTCGTCCACGCCCCACTCAACATGGCTGTCGGCGATCTTCGCCCAGCAGCGCCTACAAATCGGAAGCCTAGAACCCTTAGAGACTATGAAAGCTTCTATATCCGTGTTTCTGCATCTGCCGTTCCAAGGGTTTCTACAACGCTCAGCCCTAGACATGAACTATTTCCTCCAGCAAACGTTCAACTCGCAACCGTTAAAACCAGGCTTCCTCAGCTCCTCAATGAGCTCCAAGGAATGATTTTCGAGGAACATTTCCAAGTTTATCTTTGCATGTTCCCAACCGTAGAAGTGGCTTCTGAAACGGCTCCAAAATTGAGGGTGGCTCCTACGCACAAGGTCAACCAGCAGCTTGCGCTGTAAAGGGGTTAAACCATCCAATTCGAAGCTAGGCTCTTCAGAGATAACCAAACCTAAACCTCCATTTAACGAGGAAACGGTCTCTCCTAAGCTGTATAAAAGAGGGGTGGTCAAAAGACATTC
>JALHSY010000227.1 GCA_022865455.1 Candidatus Bathyarchaeota archaeon | reverse complement strand
CTGGCGGTCCATGCTCCTTGTCCGCCTCTGCCGTGCCATCTGACTTCTAGGATCTTCTTCAACTTGACTGCTCCCTTAATGGTCTTTGAACCTAATAGAAAATCCAACATATACGGTTTTCTAGGCAGAAAGGATATATGAAACATTAGAAGGACGGAAACATTTTAAGAAAACCAGGCATAGCCTGCATTGGAAGGAGAGCGCGCGCCGGAGGCAATGCAGGAACCATCCTTCACGCTGAAGACGTCATGCTTTACGGTTCAAGGAACACCATTCCTGATGACGAAAAACTCCTGAAACTCCACCAAGCAGTCGCGGAGAAATGCGAAGGTGCGACTTGGAGCCACTGTTCACTGGCCAGCGTCGCAGCAAAACCGAAACTCTTTGCACAGGTCGCTGAAACCATACGACAAAAACAGTCGTGGTGGGGCGCCGAGATCGGAATAGAAACAGGCTCGCCTGAACTTGCGAAGAAGATCATGCCGGCAAAAGCAAACCCGTTCAAAGCGGAAGAGTGGCCTCAGGTCGTGAAGACGGGCATGGGACTGATGCATGACAATTGGCTGATTCCTGCGGGCACGTTGATTGTTGGGGCTCCTGAAGAAACAGAAAAAGACGTCATCAAAACGATCGAATTGATGGATGACCTGAAGGATTTTAGAAGCCTTATTGTGCCGCTGTTTTTTGTTCCCATGGGCAGATTGAAAGATGAGGAATGGTTCAAGGAAACGCAGATGACAAAACTGCATCAAGAATCGTTGACAAAGTGTTTGGAGCACGGCATTCGGTGGGCTGACGAGCTCATCGACTTGTCTTTCTCCGCAGAGTGAAGGCCAGCCTCGTAAAGCCATTCTACAAGATTTTCGTTTCGATGGTCAAGTTCAAAGCAAGGCAGTCACAGATTGACATCAAGGTTTAGATGACTAAACTTAAATATCACTACAAAAGTGAAAGCTTGTAAACGTCAGATTTGGGCCGCCGTAGCTCAGTCAGGTAGAGCGGCTGGCTGTTAACCAGTCGGTCATAGGTTCAAGTCCTATCGGCGGCGCCACAACACTATCCGCGACCAGATGCCTTTTGCCCTCCAAAAAGTCCCTTTTTTTCGAGCATACGCAACTCTTCCAGAAGACGCCATGTCTCGCGCGGTTGCTTCTTCTAGTTCTTCTCCAGATACTTGGGCTTGGAAAAGGCCGAAAAAGTGAAGGTTTCGCGCCAGATTGGAGAGCAAAAATGTATGTCACCAAGAAAGAGTGAAACTCGTGGCAGGCTTGAGAGTTCTGTGGCAGAACGCAGTTTGTTCTAGTATGCGTATTTGCGGACTAAAGAAAGTCTATTATGCAAGAATGAAAGACTGATTGAGAACTTCCAAGAGACCCTTTCTCCCTGCAAATTCAGCTTTGTTCTGCCTTGGATTTTGGTCAGTACTGACGAAAGGAACAAAAAGAGCCGGCTTCACTATGAGAAGCATCAGACTGGAAGCAGAAGGGAATAGGGAAGATGAAGGTTTTAGTCTTCAACGGCAGTCCAAACATGGACAAGGGCAACACCGCACTGATTCTTAGCCCCTTCGTAGAGGGAATGAGGGAAGAAGGAGCCGAAGTTGAACTGCAATACGTTAAACGACTCAAGATAAATCCTTGTCAAGGCGAAATGAACTGCTGG